>DYBS01000123.1 GCA_019418525.1 Clostridiales bacterium | reverse complement strand
GTACTGATCGGCCACCGAGCACACCACCAGCACCAGCACCACTGCCACCACCAGCATGCTCACCAGACTGCTGCCCACCCGGACGGAATAGCTGTTGCCGGAGGACAGCATGTCGTTTCCGGTGCTGAAGGCGTTCAAATAGACCTGATTCATGCCCTCATAGAAGCTGAGGACCCCGTCCTCCCAGCTGTTCCCCGAGAGGACACGGTCGTCCAGATCCCGCTGGACGCTGCTGGTGAGGATGGTGGAAAATTCGTTGCCCGGATAGAGGTAATAGCTGTTGGTCTCTCCGTCGATGAGGAGGATGGCGTCCCCCTCGCCCAGGCCCATGTCGAGCGCCGCGTTGAGGGCGGCCGTCTCCAAGTCGCCCGAGGCGCTCTCCACCGTCACCAGGGCCACCACGCTGTTGTAGCGGTGGTCCCAGTTGGCATTATAGAGCAGCACGCTCTTCTCCGCGGTGTTGGACAGCAGCCCGGCCTGGTCGTCCAGGAATTTCGCCACCGAAGAGGTACTCAAAGAGGTGTCCAGCGCCTGTGAGGTGCCGACGCCCTGATTCACCTCATAGGATGGCCGGCGGAGTTGGCCGATCCCCACA
The DNA here is from genome assembly GCA_019418525.1 of Clostridiales bacterium. Lineage (GTDB taxonomy): Bacteria > Bacillota > Clostridia > Oscillospirales > Oscillospiraceae > Pseudoflavonifractor_A. The sequence goes on along the minus strand of DYBS01000123.1, from coordinate 6,134 downwards.
GCGGCAGCGATGCACACGACGGCAATGAGCACCGCCACCCAAGTTCGTTTCAACGCTTTCATCGGGCTCCCTGCTTTCTCTTAATTTCGCAGCTCCAGCAGCTTCTGCTTCAGCTCGCCCTCGATGCGGCCCAGCTCGGCCTCGGCCTCCCGGCGCTTCTGGGCGCCGTCCTGCTGGATCTTCATCACCTCGTCCAGGGTAGAAATGAGCTGCTGATTGGTGTGCTGAAGGGTCTGGATGTCCACCACGCTGCGCTCGGCCTCCCGGGCGGTCTCCAGGGTGCCCATCTTCAGCATGTCGGCGTTCTTCTGCAAAAGCTCGTTAGTCATATTGGTCACGGCGCTCTGGGCCGCGGTGGCCTGGCGGGAGTGCTCCAGCCCCAGAGACAGCACCAGCTGGCTCTTCCACAGGGGGATGGTGTTCACCAGGGAGGACTGGATCTTCTCCAGCATCAGGGCGTCGTTGTTCTGGATGAGCCGGGTCTGGGGGCCCATCTGGACGGAGATCATGCGGGTCAGCTCCAGGTCGTGGAGCTTCTTCTCAAAGCGGTTGCACATGTTCACCAGGTCGTTGTAGGCCTGGGCGTCCTCCTGGGCTCCGGTCTGGGTAGCCTTCTGCTTGAGCTGCTCCACGTCGGTGGCGCGCACCTGGGCAAGGCGCTTCTTACCGGCCAGGATATACATGGTCAGCTCCTTATAATACTTCATGTTCAGATCGTACATCTGATCCAGCATGGCCACGTCCTTCATCAAGGTGACCTGGTGCTTCTCCAGGATGGAGACGATCTTGTCCACGTTGGTCTCAGCCTTGGAGTAGGCGATCTTCATCTCCTCCAGCTCGTCCTTCTTCTTCTGGAAGAAGCCGAGGATGCCGCTCTTCTTCTCCTCGGGGGTGCCCACGTGCTTGAGCTCCACCACCAGAGAGGACAGGGCCTCGCCCACTTCGCCCAGGTCCTTGGTGCGTACGCTGTTGAGGGCGTTCTCCGAGAAGGAGGCGATGTTCTTCTGGGCGGCAGCGCCGTACTGGAGGACCATGTTGGCGTCGGTGATGTCGATCTTCTGGGAGAAGTCGTCCACCATCTTCCGCTCGGCCTCGGTGAGGCGGCTCTCGTCCAGCTTTACAGCGTTGGCCTCCCGCTGGGCCTGGAGGGCGGCCTCATCGGCCTGGGCGTCGGCGTCCAGGGTCAAGGTGGGGGCCTCCGGCGCGGTGGGGGCCGAGGCTGTCGCGGTATCGGCATCGGGGGTCAGGGTGAGCTCCGGCATCAGATTCAGTTCGTCAGACATGTTGATCGTCCTTTCTGTATGGAATGGGTCAGGAGTCGCTGTGGAGCTGAGTGCCACTCAGGCCCTCCCGGGCCAGCATCTGCTCCATGACTGTGATATCGGTGGAAATATCCAGGGCCTCTTCTCCGAAGAGGGCGTCCAGCTGTTTGTCGTAGGCCGCCACCAAAGTGGTCATCATGCTCTCGATCTTCCCCTTGGTGCCGTCGATGTTGGTCCCCGACACGCCGGTGCTGTCCATCCGGTCGTAGGCATTGAGGATCTTCAAGGTAGTGGGCAGATAGTAGTCCAGAAAGCGTCGGATCTGCGGCCGCTTCTGAGGGTGCTCCGCCACATGATCGATGATCTTCCCCGTGACCTCCTCCAGATGGTCGATCTGGGCGGAGATGACCGGGTCGGCGATGCTGTCGTTGAGGCGGCGCATCTCACTGAGCGCTTTATTCCGCTGATCCAGCAGAGCGGCCAACTCCGGGTCCTTGGGCTGCTCCGGCTCCTTCTTCTCCGGTTCCTCCTTCGGCGCCTCTTTGGGCTCCGGGTCGGCGGTGACGATCACCCGGTCCCGCCAGAACACTTTCCGGCCCAGCACATACACCAGCACCGATACCACCGCCGCGGCCACATAGTGCCAGCGCTGGTACAGCGGCAGCAAAAGCGCCCAGGCCAGCCAAACCACGCCCACAGCGTAGATGGGCACTACCGATCGTTTCTTGATTTTTGCCATGTGCAAGTTCCTCCCATGTTTGGCGGGGACATACCTGACTTTATTGTAGCGGCCCCGGTCTGCGGTGTCAAGAACACGTTGACTTTAGGTCAAAAACTCATTATTATATAAGAATACCATTCCCATCGAGAGAGGAAGTCTGCAAATGCTCACGCTGAATGAATTCAAAGCCGCCCGCTCGGTGCTCTCCGGAGTCATCCTGGATACCAACCTCATTTACAGCCCCGCCCTGTCCAAAGCCACGGGGAATCATATTTACATCAAGCCGGAGAACATGCAGGTCACCGGCGCCTACAAGATCCGGGGCGCCTACTATAAGATCAGCACTCTCACGGAGGAGGAGAAGGCCCGGGGCCTCATCACCGCCTCCGCGGGCAACCACGCCCAGGGCGTGGCCTATGCCGCCCAGGCCGCCGGCGTGAGCGCCACCATCGTCATGCCCACCACCACCCCCCTGGTGAAGGTGAACAACACCAAGGACTACGGCGCCGAAGTCATCCTCCACGGCGAGACCTTTGATGACGCCGCTGAGCTGGCCGCCCAGCTCTCCGAGGAGCGGGGCCTCACCTACGTCCACCCCTTTAACGACCCCGCCGTGGCCACCGGCCAGGGTACTATCTCCTACGAGATCTTCCAGGATCTGCCCGATGTGGATGTCATTTTGGTGCCCATCGGCGGCGGCGGACTGGCCACCGGCGTGTCCACCCTGGCCAAGCTTCTCAACCCCAACGTCACCGTCATCGGTGTGGAGCCCACCGGCGCGGCCAGCATGAAGGCCAGCCTGGAGGCCGGCCACATCGTCACCCTTCCCACCGTCAACACCATCGCCGACGGCGTGGCCGTGAAGACGCCCGGCGATCAGATTTTCCCCTATATCCAGAAAAACATCGACGACATCATCACCATCGACGACGACGAGCTGGTGGACGCCTTCCTGGACATGATGGAGCGGCACAAGATGATCGTGGAGAACGCGGGCCTCCTGCCCATTGCAGCTCTTCACCACCTGAACTGCAAGGACAAGAACGTGGTGGCGGTCCTCTCCGGCGGCAACATGGACGTCATCACCATCTCCTCCCTGGTCCAGCACGGCCTCATTAACCGGGGCCGGGTGTTCACCTTCTCGGTGCAGCTGCCCGACCGCCCCGGCGAGCTGGCCCGGGTAGCCCAGCTGGTGGCTCAGGAGAACAGAAATATCATCAAGCTGGAGCACAACCAGTTTGTCAACATCAACCGCCAGGCCGGTGTGGAGCTGCGCGTCACCACCGAGGCCTTTGGCCACGCCCACAAGCGTGCCATTCTGGACGCCTTCCAGGCCGCCGGCTACGACGCCAAGGTGGTCAATACCGTCCTCTAAGACCCAATGCCGGCCGCCGGACAAGTCGCCCGGCGGCCGGCTATGATAAGCGGCGCGCACCGGGGGCTCCGCCGGAACCGGGCCCAAGTGGGCCGGGGAGAGCCTCCGGCTGCCCCCGCGGGCGCAGCCGCCCCACGGGCGGCCCTGCCGCGTGCCCTATCCTATGCCCGTGCCGCCCCGCCGGTGTTTCCGTCTGGTCTGGATCAGACTGTCGTTTTCTTAGTGTAACCCCCATTTCTTTTCCTGAGATGAACCGGAGATGAAAAAAACATGAAATTTCACCCGGTCAATTCTGTTTGGAGGTCCTTCCCATGGAGTATTTTCCCCCCGCTCTGGAGCGGCTCACCGAGCAGTTCGCCCGTCTCCCCGGCATCGGCCACAAGAGCGCCCAGCGTCTGGCCTTCTTCATCCTCTCTCAGAGTACCGAGGAGGTCCAGGCCTTTTCCGAGGCCCTGCTGGACGCCAAGCGGCTCATCTCCCTGTGCCCCGTGTGCCAGAACCTGACGGAGGGAGAGGGTCCCTGCGCCATCTGCTCCAGCACCAAGCGGGACCGCTCGGTGATCTGCGTAGTGGCCAGCCCTAAAGACGTGGTAGCCATCGAGCGGGCCCGGGAGTACGAGGGGCTCTACCATGTGCTCCATGGGGTCATCTCCCCCATGAACCACGTGGGGCCCGACGACCTGCACATCAAGGAGCTCATCGAGCGAGTAGCCACCGGCGAGGTGAAGGAGGTCATCATGGCCACCAACCCTGACACTGAGGGAGAGGCCACCGCGATGTACCTCTCCCGGCTGCTGAAACCCTTCCAGGTGAAGGTCACCCGCCTGGCCTACGGCATTCCTGTGGGCAGCAACCTGGAGTACACTGACGACGCCACCCTCATGCGGGCTCTGGAGGGCCGGCAGGAGATCTGAATGGACATGAAAAGGCCGGGGCATTTGCCCCGGCCTTCCTTTTTATTTAGAGTTGGCTGATGATCAGGGTGTCTCCCTCCTGAAGGACAGTGCTCCCGTTGGGGATGAGGAACTGCTCCTCCCGCTGGATGGCGGCCACCAGCTTTTGCTTCCCCAGGTGTACCTGCGCCAGAGTGCAGCCCTTCCACTGGCTCTCCCCGTCCACCTTCACCTCGGTAAGCCGCCCGGCGGTCTGGTCCTCGATGGACAGGGCGCTGAGGATGATGCAGTCCCCCTCCTCCAAAATGGTGTCCCCGTTGGGGACGATGCGCTCCTCCCCCCGGCGGATAACCACCAGCAGCAGCCCGGGCAGCAGCTGAATCTCCCGGATGGCCCGGCCGGTCCAGGGGTGATCCGGCTGCATGGTCAGCTTGATGAACTGCACCGGCATCTCCTCGGAGTAGTCGCTGAAGGTCCGCATGACGTCGGCGTGGGCGTCGATCATGTCCAGCCGCCGGGCCATCCCGGGCAGCAGGCTCCCCTGCACGGCGATGGAGAAGAGGACGATGAAGAACACGATATGGAAGATGTCGTGCTCGGTGCGCACCGGGCTGACCACCGTGGTGATGGCGAATACGATGGAGGCCGCCCCCCGCAGGCCCGACCAGGCGATCAGGGCCTGCTGCCGCAGCGGGCAGCGAAAGGGGGTCAGCAGCACGCCCACCGCGGCAGGCCGGGCCACAAAGGTGACAAAAAGCACCACGGCCAGGGCGGGCAGCACCACCTCCGGCATGCGGGACGGGGTGGACAGCAGCCCCAGCAGGAAAAAGAGGAAGATCTGCATGAGGCTGGTCACGCCGTCGAAGAAATGTACCAGCGCCTTCTTGTTGCTCACCGGGCCGTTGCCCAGCACGATGCCGGTGATGTATGTACTCAGGTAACCGTTTCCCCCCAGCAGCGAGGCCCCGGCATAGGAGATGAGGGCCACGCTGAACACAAAGACGGTATCCAGCCCCTGGGCCGGGCCGTTCTTCCGGGTCAGCACCCAGTTGGCCGCCCAGGCGCACACAAAGCCGAAGAGCACGCCGAAGACGATCTGGGCGAACACCATCCAGGCCAGTGCCGCCCCGCTGGCTTCGCCGCCCATCACGGTGAGGACCAGCACAGTGAGCATATAGGCGCAGGGGTCGTTGCTGCCGCTCTCCAGCTCCAGGATGGAGGCGGTGCCGTCCTTCAGGTTCAGCCGCCGGGTACGCAGGATGGAGAACACCGAGGCCGCATCGGTGGAGCTGATGACCGCCCCCACCAGCAGCCCCTCCCAAAAGGAGAAGTGGAGCACCTGCCAGCAGAACAGTCCCACCAGCCCTGCCGTCAGCAGGATGCCCGCCGTGGAGAGCAGGACGGCCCGGCCCAGCACCGGCCGGGCCGCCTTCCAGTTGGTGCCGAAGCCGCCATAGAACATGATAAAGATGAGGGCGGTGGAGCACAGCTGCTCCGAGAGGCCGTAATCATTGAAGGGGATGCCCAGGCCGTCGCTTCCGAACACCATGCCCAGCACCAGAAAGGCCAGCAGCACCGGGATGCCCAGGCGGGTGGACAGCCGGCTGAGCGCCAGACACAGCAGGATCACCGCTCCGGCCAGAAACAGGAACAGACTCATGGGATTCTCCTTTCTTTCCAGCCGCCACCTGGGAATTCGCGTAATCAAAAAGCACCTGAAAGAGGCAACGCCTGCTCTCCGGTGCTTTTCATCCGTTCCGCGTAAAGTGACGTCTGTATGGATATACAAAAACCGGCCGAAATCATTCCATTTCGGCCGGCCTTTGGGGCTGGAAACGTGACTTGAACACGCGACCTGCTGATTACGAATCAGCTGCTCTACC
>DYBS01000122.1:1735-6730 GCA_019418525.1 Clostridiales bacterium | reverse complement strand
AGCCGCAATTGCCAGGAGTGGAGGGCGGCCCTTCCAATGAGAGTCTGATCCTCCACGCCGTAGAGGAAATCCCCCGTGAGAGGACAGCCCAGGTGGGCCATGTGGACCCGGATCTGGTGGGTGCGCCCGGTGTCCAGCTCCAGCTCCACCAGGGCACGGCCCTCTGCCTGTCGGAGCACCCGGTAGTGGGTGCGGGCCTCCGCCCCGTCGGGGCGGACCTCCCGCTTCAGCACTGAGCCGTCCGCCCGGCCGATGGGAGCGTCTACGATTCCCTCCGGGGGCTGAGGGCAGCCATCGCACACCGCCAGATAGCGCCGCCGGAAGCCGCCGGTGTGGAGCCTCTCCTTTAATATCTCCTGGGCGTAGGCGTGCTTGGCCACGCACATCAGCCCCGAGGTCCCCCGATCCAGCCGGTTCACCGGCCGGAACTGGACGGTCTGGCCGGTTTTTAAATAGTAGTCGGCCAGGAAATTCCCCAGCGTGTCGTCGTAGTGGTCGGGGCTGGGGTGGACCGCCACACCGGGGGCCTTGTTGAGGATGAGCAGGTCCTCATCCTCATAGACGATGTCCAGCAACCCGGACCGGGGCACCACCGAGCTCTCCACTGAGGTGTCCCCCACCAGCACCGAGAGGACCTGTCCCGCCCGGGCCCGGGCAGTGACAAATACCGGCTCACCGTCCAGCAGAATCCCCCCCGGCTCCCGCTTGGCCCGCTTGACCAGGGTCCCCGAGAGGGACAGGCCCCGCCGCAAAAGAGTGTCCACGCTCTGGCCGTCCTTCTCTGGGGGAACGGTCAAAACCAGACGCCGGGGGCTCACAGCTTCCTCCAGAAATAGGCAAAGGCCAGCAGATAGGAGAGGGCATACAGCAGCACCAGACCGAAGGCCAGCCAGAACACCGGCCGGCTCAGAGGGTAGGCGGCCAGCATCACGGCACACAGGGCCAGCAGCACCACCGCCCCCGCGCTGAGCACCGCCCGGCGGTTGATCTCCTGGTTCCGCTCGTCCTGGAGGTCCAGGTCGGCCCGGGCGTCCCGCTCCGGGGTGCGCCGCCGCCAGCGGTCCGCCAGGCGCAGGGCCAGCCCGCCCACAGTCAGGCCGGTGCCCGCCCCCAGGTAGAAGCTCTCTACGGCCCCTTCCAGCCGCCCCAGCCGGGATAGGGCCGCACAGGTTCCCAGCATGACGAGGCCCAGGAAGATCAGCCCCCGCTGGATCCCCCTCTGCACCTTTTTCTGCTTCATCAGCCGACACAACATGGCTCATTCCTCCTCAAACAAAAATACTTCTTCGATGCTCAAACCAAAATACCGGGCCAGCCGGTGGGCCAGCTGAAGAGACGCGTTGTAGCGCCCGTTTTCCAAGGAAATGATGGTCTGCCGCGTGACGCCCACCGCCTTTCCCAGCTCCTCCTGGGTGACCTTCCGTTCCCGGCGTAGTTGGGCGATTTTATTGTTCAATGGGCTGCTCCCCCTTTCCGCCTCGCAAATTGTCAAGTTTGCTTTACGTTTTCAGTATAGCACCGCCCTTTGAGATGTCAAGTGTATTTTACATCTACTCCCCCTCTTTTTTACAAAACACATAGTTTCTATTTTCAAGAGGCGAAAAAAGCGGTATAATAACATTTAAGAACGCAAACGCCCCCACGGGATGGAGCCGGAAGCCTTGAAAGCCCTGGCGATCAAGGCCTCCGGCTCCGTTCCATCCCCGGGGCGTCCGGTGGAATCTTGGCACAAGAACGAGGTGGAACCCATGCCAGGAAAACTCGGCATTTACATCCATATCCCTTTCTGTCGCCGCAAGTGCGACTACTGTGATTTTTATTCTCTGGCCGGGCGGGAGGACCAGATGGACGCCTATCAGAAGGCGCTGCTGGCGCACATCAAGGAGACCGGTCCCCTGGCCAAGGGCTATCAGGTGGATACCATCTACTTTGGCGGCGGCACTCCCAGCTATTTTGGTGAAAAGCGCCTGCGGGAGCTGCTGGGCGAGGTGAACAAGCGCTTCGACGTGGTCCGCGACGCGGAAGTCACCGTGGAGTGCAACCCCGACAGCGTGGAGAAAAAAATGCTCTCCAAGCTGCACCGCGCCGGCTTTAACCGCATCTCTCTAGGTGTCCAGTCGGCCTGTGACAAGGAGCTGGAGAGCATCTGCCGCCTGCACAACTTCCAGCAGGCCAAGGATGCCGTGGCCGCCGCCCGGGAGGCCAAATTCAAAAATCTGAGTCTGGACCTTATCTACGGTCTGCCGGACCAGGACCTGTCCTCCTGGCAGGACACTGTGGAGCAGGTGCTGGCTCTGGAGCCGGAGCACCTGTCCTGCTACGGGCTGAAGGTGGAGGACCACACCCCTCTGGCCCTGCGGGTGGATCACGGGCTGGAGCTCCCCGATGACGACACGCAGGCCGACCTGTATCTCTGGGCGGTGGACCGTCTGGAACAGGCGGGGTACAAGCAGTATGAGATCTCCAACTTCTCCAAACCCGGTTTTCAGTCCCGCCACAACCTGAAATACTGGATGGGCAACCCCTACATCGGCTTCGGCCCCGGAGCACACTCCGACTTCGGCGGACGGCGCTACTCCTTTGTGCGTGATCTGGACCGCTACATCGATGGGGTGCTCCACGGCGGCTCTATCGTGGACCAGTCCGACCTGATCCCCCAGCGGGAGCGAGGCAGCGAGTACCTGATGCTCCGCCTGCGCACCACCTGGGGTATCGAGGAGTGGGAGTACCGTAGGGAGTTTTTCATGAACTTTGACCCCATCGAGCAGAAGCTGGAGGAGTTCGAGCGCCACGGCTGGGCCGCCCGGCAGGACCGGCGCTGGTACTTCACCCCCAAGGGCTTTCTGGTGTCCAACCAGCTCATTGGCGAGCTGCTGGAGGTCCAGGAAAAAGCTGCCCTGGAACAGCTGCTCCCCAAGTTACGGCAGAACCGGGGCAAAACAGAGGGGCAGGACCTCTGATTCGGGGGTATCCCCGGGAATACAGGCGCTTTTTTTGGCGCTCCTGCCGGTTTACAATCCATCCGGATTGTGTTAACATAAATGCGGTTTCTCTGGGCGCCCGGCCGCGCAGTGGCCGGGCGTTTTTATCTGTTTTTCCGCCGGGAGACCGGTGGGCGCTATCACCAATGGGAGGATTTTTACCTATGAGAACACGACTCAAACGCCTCGCCGCGGCAGCCGTGGTGCTGGCCATGACCAGCTCTATGGCGTCGGCCTCGGTGGCACTGGGGCACGAGCTCCATCAGGGCAGTGTAGACCTGTCGGTGGGGACCGATATCACCCAGCAGATCTTCTGGAGTGATACATACTCTGACCTGCGCACCGAGCACTACCTCACCTACACCCCCAACAGCGATGTGACCCCTACCATTGCCTATGGTGACACGATTCTCTCCCGGTCCACCCTCACCTCCATGGCCCAGTCCTTGGAGAGTCAGGGCAAACGAGTGGTGGGCGGCATCAACGGCGACTACTACGCCCTCAACACCGGCTCTCCGGTGGGCGTGGTCATCACCGACGGCATCATTCAGTCTGCTCCCTCGGTGGACAGCACCGCCAGCGGCTCCTGGTACTGGGGCATCGGCTTCCGCAGCGACGGCACCGCCTTCATCGGCCAGCCCAAGATCGCCATTCAGGCCTACTGGAACGGCACCGGACACAACATCACCGGCGGCCTCAATAAAGTCCGCACCAGCACCGGCGGCTACACTCTTCTGAACAGCTCCTTCAGCACCACCACTCAGAATACCAGCCCCGGCGTGGACGTCATCCTCGCCCCGGTCACCGATCAGCTGGGTCAGACCGTCACCCGGGCCGACGGCGTCAACCTCACCATCACCGATCAGCCGGTCATCGGCGGCCGGATGACCTTTGTAGTGGAGAAAGTGCTGGAGTCTACCGGCTCCATCTCCATCCCCCAGGGCAAATACGTCCTCACCGTCAACAACCAGTGCGGCTCCGACTGGACCGGCCCCCTCAAGGCCCTCCAGGTAGGCCAGACGGTGGAGATCGACTTCACCAGCCGGGACACCTCCAATGACTGGTCCCAGGCCGTAGAGGCCGTGGGCGCCCCCAGCCGCCTGGTGAAGAACAGCACGGTGGATTACAGCAGCTTCAGCGGCGACAGCAATGCCGCCACCCGCCGGGCCCGTACCGCCATTGGCATCAAGGCCGACGGCAGTGTCATCTTCTACACCTTGGACGGCGGCAAGTCCGGATACAGCGTGGGCTGTACGCTGGAGCAGACCGCCATGCGCCTCATCGAGCTAGGGTGCGTCCAGGCTATCGCCCTGGACGGCGGCGGCTCCACCACCATCGGCGCCACGTACCCGGATGACAGCGCTATGGGGGTGGTGAACCAGCCCTCTGACGGCCAGCAGCGGGCCAACAGCACCGCCCTCTTTCTCACCACCGATCTGAAGCCCACCGGAGTGCTGGGCCACTACTATGTCACTCCCAGCTCCAGCCTGGTCCTCTCCGGAGCCACCGTCCAGTTCAGCTCCACTCCTCTGGATACCTCCTATTACACCATGCAGAGCACCGGTGATGCGGTGACCTACTCCATCCGCAACGGCGACGGTGCCATCACGGTGGACGGGCTCTTCACCGCGGGCAGCGCCAGCGGCACAGCTGAGATCGTGGCCACCGGCGCCACCGGCGCCACCGGCAGCGCCACGGTCACCGTGGTCAACAGCCTGGACTCCATTACCGTGACCAACCAGTCCACCGGGCAGGCGGTCTCCGCCCTCAACCTGAGCCCCGGGCAGAAGGTAGACCTCCAGGCCAGTGCCACCTGGCGTAAGATGTCCCTCCTGTCCCAGGATACCTGCTACACCTGGAGCTGTGACAGCAGCGTGGGCACCATCGACCAGAACGGCGTCTTTACCGCCAGCATGGACAGCGCCAGCGGCAACATCACCGTCAGCTACGGCAGCAAGAGCGTGGTCATCCCCGTCAGCATCGCCGGGCATGTGAATACCCTGGAGACTTGCGA
>DYBS01000122.1:0-1725 GCA_019418525.1 Clostridiales bacterium | reverse complement strand
CCTTTACCAACACCGCCGGTGTGACTGCCACCGCCGAGACCAACCTTAATTACGTTCACAACGGTCGCCAGAGTCTGAAGCTGGCCTATGACACCTCCGACACCGGCACCGCCAGTCTGGCGGCGAGCCTGACCGTGCCGGCAAATGAGAGCTATCTGGGCGTGTGGGTGTACGGCGACAACTCGGGCAATACCCTCACCGCCACTGTCACCGACGGCAGCGGCCAGACCAGCAGTATGGCCATCACTGCCCTCAACTTCACCGGCTGGAAGCACGTGGTCACCGCCCTGCCCGCCAACACCGCCACGGTGTGTACTCTGTCGGTGGTCTATGGCGGCGGCGAGAATGCCTCCACCGGCACTCTCTGGCTGGACCACTTCACCACCTCCAATGAGAACATCAGCGACACCACTCCGCCGGTCATCAAGCTCAGTCTCTCCGGCAACCAGTTGAGCGCCACCGTCACCGACGATATGGACCGCTCCATCCCGGCAGAAAATGTGACGGTCACCTATGACGGCACGCCGGTGGAGAAGAGCTGGAACGCGGCCTCCGGCGCCCTCAGCGCCACCCTTCCCGCCGCTGACGGCTATGCCCACCGGGTCACCGTGGAAATCTCCGACGCCAGCGGCAACCTGGCCCGTGCCTCTGCCGATGTGGCCCCCAGCGCCGCCAACCAGAACGTGTTCACCGACATGAACGGCCACTGGGCCGCCCTGTACGCCACCTACCTCTACCGCTCCGGCATTACTCAGGGCACCGGCGGGGACGGGGCGCCCCTGGTCTACTCCCCCGACCGGAACATCAGCCGGGCCGAGTTCTTCGCCCTGGTGGCCCGCTGGCTGGGCCTGGATCTGACCGCCTCGGAGAATGTGACCCTCCCCTTCGCCGACACCGACCAGATCCCCTCCTGGGCTCTGAGTGAGATCAAGGCCATGTACGCCACGGGCATCCTCTCCGGCAGCGATGTGGGCGGCGTCCTCTACGCCAACCCCAACGCCAACATCACCCGGGCCGAGGCCATCGCCATCCTGGGCCGCACCCAGGCCAAGGGCTATGCCTCCCCGGAGCTCACCGCCACCGATGCCGCAAGCGTCCCCGGCTGGGCCCTCTCCTACATGGAGATCCTCTCCGCCCAGGGCGTGGTCAGCGGTTACAATGGGCTCATCAGCCCCAACGCCTCCATTACCCGGGCCGAGGTGGCCGTCCTCCTCTACAAGATGATTTAAGAAAACCCGAAAAAAATCCCCGCCTTCTACGGAAGGCGGGGATTTTTTATCAATCAGGCGTCCCGGTGGGCCAGCCGCTCCGGCTCCTCCCCCTCCATGCGGTATAGGGTGCAGGGCACCGTCATGGAGTCGAAGAAGGCCCGCCCCTCCGCCTCGGCGTCGGGGCCGTCAAAGCGAAGGGACAAGGAGCAGCTCCCCCCGATGCGCCGGGGGGTGGGACACAGGGCGGCGTTGAGACCCCGTTTTTTGGCCTCCGCCTCCCCCTGCATGCTGTGGGTGGTGGTGTAAAATGACAGATAAATCATACCGCTTTCTTCTTTCCGCCCCGGGCGATGAGAGCCGCTCCCAGCGCGCCGGCGTACCGGCCCAGAGGATGGGAGTGGACAGGGACGCCCAGCTTCTCGCTCAGGCGCTCCACCAGGTAGGGGCTGTCGCACAGTCCGCCGGTGAGGTGGAGTCGGTGGTTACCCGTGTGGTGGGCCTGTGTACCCGCCAC
>DYBS01000121.1:3446-6743 GCA_019418525.1 Clostridiales bacterium | reverse complement strand
GGTGACCACGATGAACAGTGTGGGGATACACTGTACAACGCGTTTTAAAATTGTTTTTAACACTCACATCACCGCCATATCAATACATGTCATAGTTTTTTACCTCTCATGGATACACAGCCGAGCGCTGCGGTCTCGCCATGCGGCCATCCGGCTCCACAAACGCCGAGGGGGCCTCGGCCGCAGGGAAATCGCCTATCGTACCTATATGGCTATGGCGAACAGAGATCAGCACGGATGTATAGCTTGCCGTGGAGCACAGTTGCGCTCCACGGCAACCGAATGGGGCGCGCGTTTGCGCGCCCCACAAGGTTGTGGCGATTCTTGGATAGTCGATTAGCCGACGGAAGTGTTGCGGACGATCTTCTCACCGTCGGAGACGATGAACCGCAGGGTGCCGTCAGCACGGGCGGTGAAGTCCTTCACACGGCTGTTGATGCCGTAGCAGTTGTAGGGCACCGCGTAGTAGATGCCGGTGTAGTCCTCCATGGCGTGGCGCATAACCTCGCTATAATAGCCGGCGCGCTCCTCCTGGTCATTGGTCTCCACAGCCTTCTGCAGCAGCTCGTCCACCTCTTCATTGACGTACAGAGCGCCGTTGCCGTTGGAGCTGGTCTGGCTGGAGGAGAAGAGGTTGTTCAGGAAGAAGTAGGGGTCGGGATACCAGGCCCAGCTCATGGCGTAGATGTCGGCGTTGCCGGAGGCGGCCATGTCGGAGAAGGTGCCCCACTCGTTGGAGTGGATGGTCACGTTCACGCCGATCTGAGACCAGTAGCCCTGGAGCAGGGTGCACAGGGTCACGCGCTCCTGAGTGTTGGAGACGTAGATGTCCACGTCAAAGCCGTTGGGATAGCCGGACTGGGCCAGCTTCTCCTTGGCGGCCTCCACGTCGTAGGGCAGGGCCAGGGACTCCAGGGAGGCGTCATAGCCCCAGGAGCCGTAGGGCAGAGGCAGTACGGCGGCCTTGACCTCGTCATACTGGTACAGGGCGCTGCGCACGGCGTCCAGATCCACGGACTGGATCAGGGCCTGACGGACCAGGGGATCGGCGGTGGGGCCGTTCTTCATGTTGAAGCGGACGTAGTTGATCTGCAGGGCCTCCACCTTCAGCAGGCTGATGTCGCCGCCGGCCTGGTCCACGGTGTTGATGGCCTCACCGGACAGGTTGGTGGCCAGATCGATCTCTCCGGCCAGCAGGGCGTTGGCGGTCTGGGTGGGGTCGGAAATGAACTTGAAGACCAGCTTCTGGACATTGGGCACGCCCAGCCAGTAGTCCGGATTGGCGGTCAGGACGGCCTGTTCATCCAGGTCGAACTGATCCATGATGAAGGCGCCGGTGCCGGTCAGGTGATAACCGAAGTCATCGCCCCAGCCCTCGACCTCTTCCTGGGCGATGATGGAGTTGCCGGCATCGGTCAGGGCGGTGAGGAAGGCGGCGTTGGCGCTCTTCAGAGTACAGGTGACCTCCCAGTCGCCGGTGACCTCAGCCTTGTCCAGCATGGACAGGCGAGCGTTGTCGGAGTACTGGGCGGAGCGGTTCAGGGACCAGGCCACGTCATCGGCGGTCATCTCACGGCCCTTGCTGTACTCGCCGTTGTGGAACTTCACGCCCTGGCGGATCTGGAAGACGTAGGTCAGGCCGTCGTCGGAGACCTCCCAGCTGGTGGCCAGGGAGGGGACGTAGGTGTCCAGCTCGTCGTTGTACTCGATCAGACGGTCGCAGACCTGGCCGATGATCTGGCCCTCATAAGTACCGGTGTAGTGGATGGGGTCCAGCTTGCTGGGGGAGGAGGCGAGGGACACAGTCAGGGTGCCGCTCTCCGCGGTGCTGGTGCCGGCGGTGGCGCTGCTCTGGGGATTGGCGCTGGAGGTGCTCCCGCCGCCGCCGCAGCCGGCCAGCAGACCAACCGTCATGGTGCAGGCCAGTGCCAGTGCAAGGATTTTTTTCATCTTCATTTCACTCCTGTTCGTTCTTTGGATTGCGCATATATCACATATGGTGTTCTTTCAGCCAGCACATGGCGGAGTATGCGTAGACCGCCGCCATGCGGGGGAGCGCGTCCTCGTTGAACGTGACCCTGGGATCGTGGACACCATAGGGATACCCTTCTTCAGCGCTGCCGGTGCCGAACCAGTACAGCGCACAGGGGACGTAATGGGAAAAGACCGAAAAGTCCTCCGAGCCGGTCATACGCTCGATGTGCCGGACAGAGCCATCGCCCAGCAGGGCGTCGATATAGCCGTTCAGCTCGTCGGTGAGGGGCGTGTCGTTGACCATGGGGGGGATGCCCTTGCCGATGAAGGAGATCTCACAGCTGGCCCGGAAGGTGTGGCACACATCCTGACAGATCTCGGTGAGCCGCTGCCGGGCAAACTCCTTGACCTCCATATTCATGGTGCGGATGGTGCCCTTGAGCACCGCCTGAGCGGGCATCACGTTGGGGGCGCTGCCCGCGTTGAGGGCGCACACCGTGAGGACGATCATCTCGTTGGGGCTGACCTCCCGACTGTTGATGGTCTGGAGAGCCAGAACGATGTGGGCCGCCACGTTTACCGGATCGATGTTCCGATGGGGGGCCGCGCCATGTCCGCCCTTGCCCTGGACCGTGATAGTAAAGACATCGCTGGAGCCGCAGGCGTAGCCGGGGGTGTAATTGGCGGTACCCAGCGGGGCCTGGACCACATGGAGGGCCATAGCGGCATCCACATGGGGGTGCTCCAGGATACCGGCGTCAAAGACGTCCTGGGCGCCGTCCATGGTCTCCTCGGCCGGCTGGAAGAGGAGCTTCACCGTGCCCTTCAACTCACCCTCGTGCTGCCGCAGCAGTTTGGCCGCACCGAGCAGAGCGGTGGTGTGAAAATCGTGGCCGCAGGCGTGCATGCACCCGTTGTCCGAGGCAAAGGGGAGCCCGGTATCCTCTCGCATGGGCAGGGCGTCCATATCGCCTCGCAGCAGGAAGACCGGAGCGCCCTGTCCGATGGTACAGGTGATTCCGGCTCGCCCCACGTCCTGGGGCTGATAGCCCATCGCCGTCAGCTTCTCTTTGACAAAGGCCCGGGTCACCGGCAGGTCAAAGCCCAGCTCCGGATGCTGGTGGAGCTGTCTCCGCCACTGGACCAGCTCTTCCCGCAGGGAGAGGGCCTCCTGATAAAAGTCATGTTCCATAGCTGCAATCACCTCACAATGTGGTTATGTATACCACACACGGAAAGCGTGTATAGGGCGTCTGATAAAAAACCGCCTATATTTCATGCTTTAATGTGTGTAATCATACTATATATAGATGCAGTTTTCAA
>DYBS01000121.1:1132-3436 GCA_019418525.1 Clostridiales bacterium | reverse complement strand
TCGAAAATAACGAAGAGACCCCCTTAAAAATTCTATATAAAAGATTATATGGAATATAATAGAAGTTTTTTGAAGGAAATAAAACATAATATACTATCTCGCTAAAGTGCGAGAGGTGTATAAAAATCCCAAGGAGAGTGTTTTCTATTCCTTCTCAAAGAGGTAGTAGCGGTTATGGACTGTCCGCCGGTCGAACTCCATCCAGGCGCGGAATTCCCCCTCGGGGTAGCACTCCATGGGCCGGAACTTGCAGTCCTCCGCCAGGATATCCAGGGTGGTGTGCAGGCAGTAGCCGTTTTCCACCACCTTACCCTGGCGCCCTTCCTCCCGGAACTTGTCGGGGAGCTGGGAGGGGTCCAGGACCGTGACGCCCTCGCCGTCCGCGTCGATGGCCACCACAGCCACATAGTGTCCGCCGTGGGAAAACAGGCCTACATAGTTATCCTCGGGGCGGTCGCCGCATACATTGGCGATGGCCATGCCGCCCCGCAGCAGGCTCTGCCGCAGCAGCTCCGGATCGTCGGTCATGGTGAGCTTGAGCCCGAAGCGCTCGGCCACATAGGGGGCCAGGAGGTCCATGTCGGTGCCGGGGCTGTGGTTGGCGTTGACCGCCAGGGACAGCTCCAGACAGTCGATGAGGGGGAACTCGGTCCCGGTCAGATTGGTCACCACCATGGAGGCCGAGCACAGCCCGCAGCCGGCGGAGCGCACGGTGGTGTCATTCCGCGCCAGCTCCGGGATGGCAGTCATGGTGGGGTAGGGAACGTGGGGATAACGGGTCTGATTCACATAATAGTACATCTGTCACACCTCACATGGAACGGGTGTCCAGCGAGTAGGCGCCCTGGCCCTTGTCCTGGACACAGCTGTTGAAAAAGACCTCCATAGCCCGGACCAGATACCCGGTGTCCCGGGTGCCCGCCGTCTCATAGGGGGAGTGCATGGCCAGCTGGGGCAGGCCGATATCCACCATATTGAGGGAGACCTGGGCGTTGGAGAGGTTGCCCAGAGTGCTGCCGCCCAGGATGTCCGAGTGGTTGTGGAACACCTGGGTGGGCACCTCTGCCCGGCGGCAGATCTCCCGGAAGAGGGCGGCGGAGACCGAGTCGGTGCAGTATTTCTGATTGGCGCTGAACTTGATGACGATACCCTGGTTCATGTGGGGGTGGTTGGTGAGGTCGGCCTTGTCCAGATGGTTGGGATGGACGGCGTGGGCGTTGTCCGCCGAGACCATGAAGCCGTTGGCCAGCATACGCAGATAGTCCTGGCGGCTGCGGCCCAGGCACTCATTGATGCGGGTGAGGGTGTCCAGCAGCACAGTGGAGGCGGCACCCTGTTTGGTGGAGCTGCCCACCTCCTCGTTGTCGAACACGGCATAGACCGACAGGGAGTTGGGGTGGGACCCGGCCAGGAAACCCTTCAGATTGGCGAAGGTACATTGCAGGTCGTCCAGCTTGGGGGAGGAGAGGTACTCCTCGTTGGCGCCCCAGACAGTGCCCGGGTTGCGGCAGTAGAGGAACAGGTCGTGACCCAGGATCTCCTCAGGGGCCACTCCGGCGGCCTGGGTCACCAGCTCCAAAAGCTTGCCCTTGGTGGTCTCGTTGCCCAGCAGGGGCAGCATGTCCTTCTGAATGCTGTATTGGTAGCCGTCGTTGACGTTGCGGTTCATGTGAATGGCCAGGCTGGGGATCATCAGCAGATCGCGGTCCAGAGCCACCAGGCGGGACTCCAGCTTCCCCTCCTTGTAGATCACCACCTTGCCGGCCACCGACAGGGGCCGGTCGAACCAGGGCGCACAGAGCATCCCACCGTACTTCTCCACGTTCAGCTCCGTGTAAGCGCCGTCCCGCACCACGTCCATGTTTTCCTTGAGCTTGAAGGTGGGGGAGTCGCTGTGGGAGGCAGCAATCTGCACACCCATCAGCTCCTCGGTGGGGACCTTGAAGGCCAGAAGGGTGGACAGGTTCCGGCGAACAAAATACTTCCCGCCCGGGACCAGGGTCCAGGCGTTTCCTTCGCTCAGCTCGGTGAATCCGTGGGCCTCCAGCTCGCCGGCGATATTGGCCACCGCGTGGTAGCAGCTGGGGCTGCGCTGAATAAAGGATAGCAGTTCCTGATTGATCTCGTTCATAGCGGTCATCTCCTTACCGAAAAATGAGAACAGGCGGCGGGGAGGCCCCGTCGCCTGTGGTGGCTGCTTTAGTCCAGCAGCTCGCTGAGGACCCGTATGACCAGGGTACGGGGAAGGACCACCGGCAGACCGGTCTCCTGTCGGATGGCTTCTTTCATAGCCACAGTATAGCC
>DYBS01000121.1:0-1122 GCA_019418525.1 Clostridiales bacterium | reverse complement strand
AGCCCATGCAGTCGGTGCACAGGAAAGCCAGATCCTGTCCCTTGAACTGGGCCGCGGCGGCGCGGACTCCATCAAAATCCAGATAGGGGGAGGCGTGGGCCACGGTGACATCCACGCCGTGTTCGCCCCAGAAGCGGTAGGCCTGCTCCACCTGGTCGGGCATGGGAACCAGCAGGCCCACTTTTTTGCCCCCGGCCAGCTTGCCCACCACCGCGTGGAGCATGGCCTGGGGCTCCAGCAGGATGGTCCGGTGCTCAAACTCGGGGAAAGAGCCGGTACAGAGGAGGAGCACAGCGTCGGCCCCATCCTCCTCCGCCTGGCGGATCTTCGCCTGGAGCAGGGGAAGGACAAAGCCCTCGGTCATCCGGGCCTGCCGTCCGTCCCGCATGCGGGAGACCAGCACCTGTTCGCCGGGCGTGGGCTGAAAGGCCTGCATCACCTGCTCATAGGTCATGTCATCCAGAGCGCCGTACTCCCGCAGGACCACGTGCTCGGGCAGCATGGGCAGGATATCTCCGGTGACATCGGTGCGGGGGGACTGTCCAATGGTAATGGCGGCCAGAATACGGGTCGTTTTCACTGCTTAGCCCTGCTTACCAAAGGTCTGGAAGTGGTTCATGGTGCCGTAGAGCTCCAGCAGGTGGGCGAACTCCTTCTCATTATAGAAGGACACCTTGCCCTCGCCGTAGCCCTTGGCCACCTCCACCGCGAAGCGGGCGGCGGTCTCCACATCCTCGGGGTGGCTGGCGCCGGTGGCGCAGCCTGCCACAGCCTGCTCGGTGGTGATGGCCACGCCGACCACAGGGGCGTTGGTGGCGGTGGCGGGCTGGAGGATGCTGTTCAGGTGATGCAGGTCATTGCCGTAGGGGGTGATATCCTGCTGGGCGCAGGGGAAGATAGCGGGCAGCTTGCCGGTGACCCGGGTCATCACGTCCATGATGTCGTTGCTGACCTCCAGGATGTAGCCCTCCTTAATGGTATTGGAGATGGCGATGCCGTTGAGGTTGATGACGCGGTTGCCCTTGGTGGTGTCGATGGAGAGGATAGCGTCCATCCGATCGTCCACGTCCTTGCGGTTACACAGCTGCATGTCGATAGGGGAGTCCATGAAGGGGACGGGGA
>DYBS01000120.1 GCA_019418525.1 Clostridiales bacterium | reverse complement strand
GCAGGGGACTGAAAATCCCCGTGTCGCTGGTTCGATTCCGGCCGGAGGCACCAAATTCCCGGTGAGATACTTGGTATCTCACCGGGGCCCCAAGTGGGTACTGCGTATGCAGGTGTAGCTCATCTGGTAGAGCGCCACCTTGCCAAGGTGGAGGTAGCGAGTTCGAGCCTCGTCACCTGCTCCAAACAAATGAGGATGGGATGACTCCCGTCCTCCATAGGGCGCCATAGCCAAGCGGTAAGGCAGAGCTCTGCAAAAGCTTTATTCCCCAGTTCGATTCTGGGTGGCGCCTCCAAAAAAACAACCACACCTTTAGGTGTGGTTGTTTTTTTGGAATCCTGGGATATTTCAAATGCTCGGGGCAAATGAATTGCCCCTGCGCCAAGGTTTTGCCTGCAGCAAAACGCTTGTACGGCGCAAAAGCGCCGCCCCACTTTGTGGGGCCCGGACATTCAAAAATGTCCGGGCCCCTTCTGTGTCTCAGTCGATGACCTGGAGATGCTTGGGGTAGTGGTTGAGCACCTCACAGCCCGTCTCGGTGACCAGTACCAGATCCTCGATGCGCACGCCGAATTCCCCGGGTAGATAGATGCCCGGCTCCACCGAAAAGACCATGCCGGGCTCCAGCGGTGTATGGGAGGCACTGCTTACATCGGGGGGCTCGTGGCACTCCAGACCACAGCCATGGCCCAGCCGGTGGGTGAAGTAGGGGCCATATCCTCCGGCAGTGATCAGGTCGCGGGCCACCTTATCCACATCGGACAGGAGAACACCCGGCCGGATGAAGGCCTCGGCGGCCTCGTTGGCCCGGCGGACCAGCTCGTAGACCTCCTGCTGCCGGTCGCTCACCGTCTTGTAAAAGACCGTGCGGGTCATGTCGCACCAGTAGCGGGAGATGGGGGTGAAGATGTCAAAGGTGATGCTGTCGCCGGGCTTCAGGATGGTGCCGTCCGGGGCATGGTGGGGGTCGGCGCCGTTGGCCCCGAAGCACACCAGCTGGGGGCTCTCGCCGTCGGCGCCACGGGCCAGATACTCCCGGTTGATGAGGCTGGCCAGCTGGTTTTCCCGCACGCCCTCCGCTACGGCGGCGATGGCCTGGGCCATGACTTGGTCGTTCATGGCCGAGCTGTGGCGCATGGCAGCGCGCTCCGCCTCATCCTTGCTCATGCGGGCCAGATCTACCGCTTCCGAGCCAAGTACCGGCTTCACATCCGGGCGGTGGGCCATCAGACCCAGGAGAAACTTGCTGTACCAGAACTTGTCCACGCCCAGCTCCCCGGGGCGGACCGTCGCGGCCAGCTGGGCCACCGGGTCGTCGCTGTCGGTGTGGACCACCAGGGGCAGCTCCGGCGTAGAGGAGAGACCGAAGAGTTCATTGCCGAAAAGCACCGTCCGGCCCTCGATGTCCAGGTAGAGGGCCAGCATTCGCTCATGGGGCTCCACCCAGTAGCCGGTGAGATAGTATACCGAGGCGGTGGCAGTTACCACGATCTGGGAGAGACCGCAGGCCTGCATCAGGCCGCGGACCCGCGCCAGGCGAGTCTGATCCATAAAAAGCACTCCTTTCCAGTTGCCGCGGGGGAAAATAGATGAACTTTATTTTAGACCCGCGGGGAACGGATTGCAAGAGGGGGGGGAGCGTGGGACCAGAGTGTGGAAAAAGGACGCAGGCGAGGCAGGCCTGCGTCCGGAGAGGGAAAGCCGTACCGCTGTTCAGCGGTAGCAGCGGTACGGAACGCTGATGGTGCGCAGCTGCCTGGTCATACAGGAGCACAGCTCATTGTAATAGTGCAGATAACTCTTCTTGGCCTGGCGCTGTTCCCGCTGGCGGGCCTGAAACTCCTGCCAGTGGGCACAGGATTTGTGACAGCCCTCACAGTAGGAGGTACAGCCGGGTTGACAGGGCAGCATAGGGACCACTCCTTCCGTTTCCAGGTGCTGAGATGTTCTGGAATCAGTATAGTTTGTCCTTCGTAAGATATGCCACCATAAGGTCGTAAAACTTCTGTCAATATTTCGCACACACAAAACAAAAGAACTTGTTTCAAGATAAATGGTATAATATGGTACAGGAAGAGCTGGAGAAAATTAGAAAGGACATCTGGCCTTTTTACCAAAATTTCGAACGGATTTTCGGTCATTTATGCTCTTGTATGAAAAGGTAGAAGGAGTATAATGTAACAAAAATAATTAGGGATAATTATTTTTATTTTGGGTTGAAAGAGGAGGTATTTCTATGGCAGATCTCCAGCGGGAGAACTCCTTCGTGGTCGAACTGACCCCGGAGGGCGTCCAAGAAATCAAGAAACACAAAAACATCTACACCGAAGACACCAAGCCGATCCCCTTGTCCGGTCGCGAGTGGTCCACCAAGAACTACATTACCCTCTGGACCGGCATCCTGGTGTCCATCCCTGTGTACATGATGGCCAGCGCTCTGCTCTCCGCCGGCCTGACCTGGTACCAGGCCCTGTTCATCTGTGTGCTGGGCCACACCCTGGTCCTCATCCCCTCCATCCTGCTGGGCAAGTTCGGCTCCCGCTACGGCGCCAGCTTCCCCGTCCTGTCCAAGATGGTCTTTGGACCTAAGGGCACAGCCATACCCACCATCATCCGTGCCTTCATGGGCTGCCTGTGGTTCGGCATCCAGAACTGGATCGGTGGTACCGCCCTGGACGCCATCATCGCGGTGATCATCCCCGGCTACACCGCTCTGTCCTTCCACAGCTTCATCAGCTTCGGTCTGTTCGTGCTCATCAACTTCTACATTGGCTACCACGGCAGCCGCGCCATCCGCTTCCTGGAGGACTTCGCCGCCCCCGTGCTCATCATCCTCAGCTGCGTGGTCATCGTCTGGGGCTTCTGGCTGGCCATCTCCAAGGGCGGCGTGGGCAACCTCTTCACCACCCAGGTGGCCGGCGGCAACGGTGAGAGCTTCTGGGCCCAGTTCTTCCCCTCTCTGACCTCCATGATCGCCTTTGACGCCACCATCGCCCTCAACTTCTCCGACTACACCCGCCACGCCACCAGCGAGAGCGCCCAGGTCAAGGGCCAGCTCATCGGCGCCCCCATCATGACCGCCTTCATCGTCTTTGTGGGCATCTGCGGCACTTCCGGCTCCGAGCTGGCTTTCGGCGAGGCCTTCTGGGACCCCAGCATCCTGGTCTCCCACTTCGACAGCCCCTTCGTCGTCATCCTGTTCTCCCTGTTCATTATCCTGGCTACCCTGACCACCAACGTGGCCTGCAACCTGGCCGCCGCCTCGGTGGTGTTCTCCTCCCTGTTTGGTAAGGTCCTCAACTACAAGAAGGCCGTCATCGTGGCCACCGTGCTGTCCATCTGCTTCCTGCCCTGGAAGCTGGTGGAGAACCCCGAGAGCTATGTCTACACCCTTAACGGCACCCTGGCCGTGTTCCTGGGCCCCATCACCGGCGTGTGCCTGGCCGCCCTGTGGAGCCAGTACCGCAACCGCCTGCAGCTGGCTGACCTCTACTACCAGGACGGCGGCGCCTATTACTACCAGGGCGGCTGGAACGTGCTGGCTCTGGTGACCATGTTCGCCCTGTTCGTGTTCATCTTCGTCTGCCAGTTCATCCCCGTGCTCAGCTGGATCTACGACAGCTCCTATCTGCTGGGCTGCGTCTTTGCCTTCGTGATCTACAGCGCCCTGTGCAAGCGCCAGGGCCGCTAAGACCATAGAGAACATTCCACACATTTGGAAAAGGAGGTTCCTTATGCGCACCATCATCAAAAACGGTACCATCGTTACTGAGTCTGAGACCTTCCGGGGCGATCTGCTTATCGAGGACGGCGTGATCAAGGCCCTGGGCGCCGATCTGTGCGCCGACGGCGCGGAGGTCATCGATGCCGCGGGCAAGTATGTTCTGCCCGGCGCGGTGGATGTACACACCCATATGGATCTCCAGGCCGGCGCCCACCGGGCGGTGGACGACTTCTACACCGGCACCGTGGCCGCCGCCTGCGGCGGCACCACTACCATTGTGGACCACATGGCCTTCGGCCCCAAGGGGTGCAGCCTGTGGCATCAGGTGGAGGAGTATCACCGCCTGGCCGACGGCAAGGCCGTTATCGACTACGGCTTCCACGGCGTGCTGCAGCATGTGGACGAGCAGATCCTGAAGGAGATGGGCGAGATCGCCGAGAAGGAGGGCATCACCAGCTTCAAGGCCTACCTGACCTACGACTTCAAGCTCTCCGACGCCGATATGTTCCAGCTCTTCCAGCAGGCCAAGAAGGACGGCATCGTCATCCCCATCCACTGTGAGAACGACGGTGTGGTCAACTACCTGCGGGCTTACTACAAGTCCAAGGGCTGCACCGACCCCATCTACCACGCCAAGAGCCGCCCCGCCCGCTGTGAGGCCGAGGCTGTGGGCCGCATGCTCCAGATCGCCTCCATGGCCGGGGACGCCCCCCTCTACATCGTCCACCTGTCCACCGAGGCCGGCCTGGATGAGATCCGCCGCGCCAAGAAGCGCGGACAGAAGAACGTGGGCGTGGAGACCTGCACCCAGTACCTGGTCCTCACTGAGGACGCCTACAAGGACCCCCAGGAGGGCCTGAAGGCCATCATGTCCCCCCCGCTGCGCACCAAGGACGACTGCGAGGCCCTGTGGAAGGGCCTTCAGGATCGGGTCATCGACACCGTGGCCACCGACCACTGCCCGTTCAACTTCAAGAAGGAGAAGCAGTTCGGCGTGGGCGACTTCACCGCCTGCCCCAACGGCGCCCCCGGCGTGGAGGAGCGCCTGCCGGTGATGTACTCCGAGGGCGTGGCCAAGGGCCGTCTGTCCATCTGCGACCTGGTGCGCCTGCTGTGCGCCGAGCCCAGCCGCATGTACGGCCTCTACCCCCGGAAGGGCACCCTCCAGCCCGGCGCCGACGCCGATGTGGTCATCCTGGACCACGACCGCAAGCACGTGCTCACCCACGCCGACATGCACGGCGCGGTGGACTACACCTGCTACGAGGGCCTGGAGCTCCAGGGCGCCATCGACCTGGTCCTCTCCCACGGCCAGGTGGTGGTCAAGGACAACCAGTTCGTGGGCAAGAAGGGCGACGGCCGCTACCTCAAGCGCGGCAAGAGCGTCCTGTGCCAGGACTGAGCACCCAGTGTAACGAAATCAAAACGCGGGCCGCGGGAAGAAAAGATCTTCCCGCGGCCCGCGCTTTGTTACTCGCGGCTGTTTCCCACGACCCGAACGGCGGTGCCGTAGGCGGTGAGCTCCGCCGCACTCTGCATGAGGGAGGAACTGGCGTAGCGGATGTTCAGCACCGCGTCCGCCCCCAGGGCCTCCGCCTCGTCCACCATGCGCTTGGTGGCGATCTGGCGGGCTTGATTCAGAAGGTCAGTGTAACCCTCGATCTCGCCGCCCACCAGGGTCTTCATGCCCGCCATAAAATCCTTGCCGAAGTTTTTGGCCTGGACCACGCTGCCCTTTACCAGGCCCAGTGCCTCCACTTCTTTTCCGGGGATGTGGTCAATATTGAGAAGCAGCATCTTCTTCTCCTCCTTTAATCTGTTGGATGCGCTGGCGAAGGGCCAGCAGCACCCCGATGATGAATACTAGGGGAATGGCCGCAAATACCACGATGAGGACCATGGGCGGGGCCTCCTCCGGACTGATGGTGAAGCCCCAGATCATCAGGGCCATCAACCCCGCCATCAGCAGCACAAACACCACCGCGGCGATCACCGCGCCCACATAGCGCTGGGGCGTATCCTGCTTGCTCACGTTCATAAATCGCGTTCCCTCCTGCTCCATACGGGCCATATCCTCTAACCAGGCCTGGGCATCCAGGCCGGTGTAGGGCACTCCCGCGTCGGCCAGCTTGGCGCACAGGGCCTCCATAGTGTTCAGGTTGTCCTGGGCACGGCGGAGCTGGATGATGTGGCGGCGCAGCACATCATCCAGGGTGAGAAGCCCCGTCTGGAGCTTGCCGATCTCCTCCAGCGGCACGTCCAGCTTTCGCAGAAGCTTGATCTTCCGCAGTGTGTCCACCTCCTCGTCCCCGTAGTCCCGGTAGCCGTTGCGGCTGTCCCGCTGGGGGGAGAGCAGGCCCTCCGCCTCATAAAAGCGGATGTTGCGCTTGGTAATGCCCACCAGCTCCTCCACTTCGTTGATCTTCACGATCGTTCCTCCTCTCTTCGGGTCCATGATATACCCTTCACAAGGTGGAAGGTCAAGCATTTTTTTCGAAAGACGAAAAATCCCCGCGGCGGGGGACCGCCGCGGGGAGAAACCATATTTAGTTGCACTTGGAGTAACCGCACTCCCGGCAGGTGACACAGCCGCCCTCGTGCTCCAGACGGCTGCCGCACTCCGGGCAGTACTTGGCCAGCTTGGCCTGGGCCGGGGTCATGTCCACCGGCGCGGGCGGGGCCAGCGACTCCGGCGGCGTGGGAAGCGTCCCGGTCTGGGTGGCCTTCAGAACCTTCTCCAGGCTGCGGGCGATGGCGTCGGGGCAGGAGGTGACGGTGACATCGCTCTGCCGGAGGCACGAGGGACAGCGGATGCCCCGCAGCTGCTGAATGATCTCCCGGGGGTCCATGCCGCTGCGGATGCCGATGCTGACCAGGCGGGCGGTGGCCTCGCTCTGGCTGGGACAGCCGCCGGCCCGGCCGGTGTTGGTGAACACCTCGCAGATGCCGTTCTCGTCGTAGTTTACCGTAATATAGAGGTTGCCGCAGCCGATGTGGACCTTTTCGGTAAATCCGGTGGTCACGGT
>DYBS01000012.1:15170-23258 GCA_019418525.1 Clostridiales bacterium | reverse complement strand
CTGCTGGACCTGCTCCACGGTGACGAAGGGTTCTCCGGCCAGCGGGTGGTCGGGCGCGCACACGCAGGCCACCGGGCAGCGCCCCAGCTCCTGATAGCGGGCCTTTTTGGAGGGGAGCTCCTGAAAGGAGAACAGGATCTGGATCTCCCCCTCGTCCAGCAGGTTTTCCAGGGAGTCAAAGGGGAGGAGGCGCAGCAGGGGCATCACCTCCGGGTGCTCCTCCCGCAGCCGGGCCAGGGCGGGGCGCAGCAGGCGCAGCTCGGCAGTGTTGCGGCAGCCAATCCCCAACCGGGTGGGCAGATTGGCCTGGCACTCCCGCAGCCGGTCCCGGGACAGTCCGGTCAGCTTCAGGATCTCCCCGGCGTACTGGGTGAAGACGTAGCCCTCCTGGGTCAGGCGCACGCTTTTGCTGGTGCGCCGGAAGAGCTTCACCCCCAGCTCATCCTCCAGGGTGCTGATCTGGTGACTCACGGCGGGCTGGGGGATGCGCAGGTGCTCCGCCGCCCGGGAAAAGTTGAGGAAGTTGGACACGGCCATGAAGCACTCCAACTGTGTGGTATTCATAAAAAACCTCCCGTTCTGCGGCAGGCCTTCGTATAATGCGAAGAACCTATAAAAATCTTTTATAGAATATAGCAGATTTGAATTTCACAAGCAAGATGCTTTGTGCTATAAAAAGTACGGAACCAAACAGTTCTATACCGAACAAATGAAATGAGGCGAATCAGAATGGAAGTCGACCGGGACGCCATTGCCCGGGATAGCCGTCAGATCAGTATCCAGCTGGAGCTGCGGGCCAATGAGGAGCTGTCCCGTGAGGGGCTGACCGCCATGCAGGCCCACATGCTGCGCTATATCCTGCGCCACTCGGAGGAGGGGACGTCGCTGACCACCATTCACCGGGAGTTCGGCTACTCCATGGCTTCCCTTTCCAGCCTGCTCAAGAGGCTGCGGGAGAAGGGGTATGTGCGGGTGGAGCGCTGCATGGGAGACGACCGGCGCAAGCTGCTCTTTGCCACGGAGAAGGCCAGCCAGCTCCAGGAGTCGCTGGACCGGTCTATAGACGGGCTCCAGGAGCGGCTGTACGACCAGTTTTCCCCGGAAGAGCTGGATCAGCTGGACCGGATGCAGAAGAAGCTGCTGCGCAATCTGGCGCCGCATCGGGAAGAAACCCAGAAGGAGGTATCACAATCGTGAGAACGGTATTACATCAGCTGGGCCGCTATCGGCGGGATACCCTGCTGTGCGTGGCCATGGCCGCGCTGGAGGTGGTGATGGAGATCCTGCTGCCCTTCATCACGTCCATCATCATCGACAAGGGCCTGGAGGCCGCCAACCTGTCCGTGGTGTACCGCTACGGCATCCTGATGGTGGTCATGGCCGTGCTGAGCCTGAGCTTCGGCGCCGCCGCCGGCAAATTCGCCGCCAGCGCCTCCTCCGGTCTGGCGGCCAACCTGCGTGAGGCCATCTACAACAACATCCAGACCTTCTCTTTTTCCAACATCGATAAATTCAGTGTGCCCGGCCTGGTCACCCGTATGACCACCGACATCACCAACGTACAGAACGCCTTCATGATGGTCATCCGCATCGCCGTGCGTGCGCCGCTGATGCTGGTGTTCAGCTACATCATGTGCCTTATCATCAGCCCCAAGCTGAGCCTCACCTTCCTCATCGCGGTGGTGTTCCTGGTGGTAGTGCTGGGGTGCATCATGGCGGTGACCATGAAGATCTTCAACGAGGTGTTCCGCAAGTACGACGACCTGAACGCCAGCGTTCAGGAGAATATCTCCGCTATCCGGGTGGTGAAGGCCTTTGTGCGGGAGGACTACGAGAATGAGAAGTTCTCCAAGGCCTCCGGCAACCTCTACCGCCTCTTCGTCAAGGCTGAGGGCCTGCTGTCCCTCAACAACCCCGCCATGATGCTGGCGGTGTACTTCTGCATCATCATGGTGTCCTGGATGGGGGCCCACTTCATCGTGGGGGGCAGCATGACCTCCGGTGAGCTGACCAGCCTCTTCAGCTATGTGATGAGCCTGATGATGAGCCTCATGATGCTCTCCATGGTGGTGGTCATGATCTCCATGTCCATGGCCAGCATCCGCCGGATCAGCGAGGTCCTGAACGAGACGCCCGACCTGGCCGACCCGGCCAACCCTGTGGAGACGGTGGCCGACGGCTCCATCGACTTTGATCACGTGAACTTCTCCTATAAACACGGCTCCGGTAAGAACGCCCTCACCGACATCGACCTGCACATCAAGTCCGGTGAGACCATCGGCGTCATTGGCGGCACCGGCTCGGGCAAGAGCAGCCTGGTGAATCTGATCTGCCGGCTCTATGACGTGGACACCGGCGCGGTGAAGGTGGGCGGCCTGGACGTGCGGCAGTACGACATGGAGGCCCTGCGCAACCAGGTGTCGGTGGTGCTCCAGAAGAACACCCTCTTCTCCGGCACCATTCTGGAGAACCTGCGCTGGGGCAACCCCGACGCCACCGAAGAGGAGTGCGTGGAGGCGTGTAAGGCGGCCTGCGCCGACGAGTTCATTGACCGCTTCCCCGACGGCTATCACACCCGCATCGAGCGGGGCGGCGCCAACGTCTCCGGCGGCCAGAAGCAGCGCCTGTGCATCGCCCGGGCCTTGCTGAAGAAGCCCAAGGTGCTCATCCTGGACGACTCCACCAGCGCCGTGGACACCGCCACCGACGCCAAGATCCGCACCGCCTTCGCCCAAAAGATCCCCGGCACCACCACCATCATCATCGCCCAGCGTATCTCCAGCGTGGAGGGGGCCGACCGCATCCTGGTGCTGGACAACGGGCGCATCGACGGCTTTGACACCCATGAGCATCTGCTGGAGACCAATGCCATCTACCGGGAGATCTACGACTCCCAGATCAAGGGCGGCGGCGACTTCGACCAGAGCGCGTCCTAATAGAAGGAGGGACTTTTCACTATGGATCAAAAGAAAGCCCGCAGCGCCTCGCTGCCGGTCCTCAAGCGGGTGGTGCGTTACATGCTCCACTCCTACCGGCTGGCCTTTGTGCTGGTCATCCTGTGCATCGTGGTCTCCGCCATCGCCACCGTGGCGGGCGCCACCTTCCCCCAGACCCTGGTGGACGACTACATCGTGCCCATGATGAGCGCCGGCTCCACCGACTTCAGCGGCCTGGGCCGGGCCGTCCTTCGGCTGGTGTGCCTGCTGGTAGTGGGCATCGCGGCGGCCTACGGCTATAACCGCATCATGGTCACCATCAGCCAGGGCACCATGCGCCGCCTGCGCAACGACCTGTTCCGGCGTATGGAATCCCTGCCCATCAAGTATTTCGATACCCACGCCCACGGCGACATCATGTCGGTGTACACCAACGACGTGGACACCCTTCGCCAGCTGATGAGCCAGAGCATCCCCCAGATCATCAACTCGACCATCACCATGGCCGCTACCCTGGTGACCATGATCCTGCTCAACCCCGTTCTCACCATCATCTCTGTGCTTACCGCGGTGGTGATGCTGCTGGTGACCACCAATTTCTCCAAGCTCTCGGGAAAGTATTATGTTCAGCAGCAGCAGAACCTGGGCATTGTGGACGGCTTCATTGAGGAGATGCTGGACGGCCAGAAGGTGGTCAAGGTCTTCTGCCACGAGGAGGCGGCCAAGGCTGATTTCCACCAGGTCAACGAGGCCCTGCGGGAGAGCGCCGACAAGGCCAACCGCTACGCCAACCTCCTCATGCCCATCAACGCCAACATCGGCTGGCTGAGCTATGCCCTGGTGGCCATCGTGGGCGCGGTGCTGGGTATCAACGGCCTGGCCGGCGTGACCCTGGGCATCGTTATCACCTTCGTGGGCCTCAACAAGAGTTTTACCCAGCCCATCACCCAGGTGAGCCAGCAGATCAACTTCGTGGTCACCGCCGCCGCCGGCGCCTCCCGTGTCTTTGAGATGATGGACCAGGAGCCTGAGAAGGACGAGGGGTATGTGGAGCTGGTGGACGCCAAGGAGAACGCCGACGGCTCCCTGTCCGAGGCCTCGGAGCGCACCAATGTCTGGGCCTGGAAGCACCCCCACAAGGCTGACGGTACCATCACCTACACCCGCCTGCAGGGCGGCGTGGTCTTTGACAGCGTGGACTTCGGCTACGATGAGAAGAAAATGGTCCTCCACGACATCAGCCTGTGGGCAAAGCCAGGCCAGAAGATCGCCTTTGTAGGCGCCACCGGTGCGGGCAAGACCACCATCACCAACCTGATCAACCGCTTCTACGACATCGCCGACGGCAAGATCCGCTACGACGGCATCAATATCAATAAGATCAAGAAGCCGGACCTGCGCCGCAGTTTGGGCATCGTGCTCCAGGACACCCACCTCTTTACCGGCACCGTTCTGGAGAACATCCGCTACGGCAATCTGAACGCCACTGACGAGGAGTGCATGGCCGCCGCCCGACTGGCCAACGCCGACGGCTTCATCCGCCGCCTGCCCGATGGGTATGACACCATGCTCACCGGTGACGGTGCCAACCTCTCCCAGGGCCAGCGGCAGCTCATCGCCATTGCCCGGGCCGCCGTGGCCGATCCCCCGGTGCTGATCCTGGACGAGGCCACCTCCTCCATCGACACCCGCACCGAGAAGCTGGTTCAGGACGGCATGGACGCCCTCATGACCGGGCGCACCACCTTTGTCATCGCCCACCGGCTCTCCACCGTGCGCAACGCCGACTGCATCATGGTCATGGACCAGGGACGCATCATCGAGCGGGGCACCCACGACCAGCTCATGGAGGAGAAGGGCACCTATTACCGCCTCTACACCGGCAATTTCGCCGAAGAGCCGGCCTGATCTATTCCACCCCCCGTCCAGGTGTGCTATAATGAAAAAAACGACGGGGAGAAGGGGGAAGGGCCGATGCGGGGGCGCAACACCATGGATCTGTGGAGTTACCGGATCGAGCTGGTGTTCTGGGCAGGCCTGTGCATGTTCTGGTACCGGTCCGCCCTCTTCCGCCCGGTGCTGGAGCTGAGCAACCGGCAGTCCAGGCTGCTGCTGTGGGCGCTGGCGGCGGCGGGAGTGCTGCTGGGGTATCTCCTGGGCAGGCGCACCCGGCGCAACAACTGGAATGTGTGGATGACAGTGCTCTCTCCCTACGGGGTGTACACCGTACTGGCCTATGGGAAGTACGTTCCGATGCTGTGCCGGGGGGTGCTGTGCGCCGCGCTGGTGCTGACGGTGTTCTATGGACTCTGGGTCCTGCTCAGCCCCATCCGCTGCCCGGAGCGGCGGCGGGCCATCCTCCTGCGCCGGACGGGGGTGGTCCTGATGGGCGGGCGCAGCATCTTCACCCTCTGCTCGCTGGCGCTGCTGGCGGTGGGGATGAGCTCGGTCCTGCGGGGCGGCGTGTTGTTGGTGCCCGACCGAAAGGCGACTGACGGCTATCAGGGGGAAAAAGAAACCATCAACGGCCATATCCAGGAGCTGTGCCTTCTGGAGAACACGGCCTGGGGGGAGCTCACTGTGGAGGAGCGGCTGGATGTACTCCAGACCGTGGCCAACATTGAACGCAGTTACCTGGGGGTGCCCCATGAGCTGCCCGTGGGAGCGGGCACCATGGAGGAGGAAACCCTGGGGGAGTACAATCCCGTGACAAATCAAATCGTCCTCAACCTGGATCACCTGGTGGAGGACGATGCAAAAGATGTGCTGGACACGGTGCTGCACGAGTGCTACCACGCATACCAGCACAGCGTTGTGGAGCTTTACAGCCAGAGCCCGGAGCGGTACCGGCAGCTGCAATTGTTTTCAGAGGCCCGGAGCTACGTGGAGGAACTGGGCGATTATCAGGACGGAGATGATTTCGAGGCCTACTATACCCAGCTCATCGAGATGGACGCCCGCAGCTATGCTGAATCAGGCATAAAGGAGTACTATGGCCGGATCGAGGCGTATCTCGACCCGGCCGGAGCATAGGGTTATTTCTCCTTGAGGAGTTTGTTGAGTTCTTCCAAAAAGGAGCTGATATCCTGGAATTGGCGGTAGACCGAGGCAAAGCGGATATAGGCCACCTCATCCACCTTCCGCAGGCGTTCCATCACCATCTCGCCGATGTTGGTGGTGGTGATCTCCCGGGTCATCTCATTCTGAAGAGTCTGCTCGATCTCGTCGGCGATGCGCTCCAGGGTGCCAAAGTCCACCGGACGCTTCTCACAGGCCCGGAGCATACCGCTGAGGACCTTGCCCTTGTCGAAGGCCTGGCGGCTGCCGTCCCGCTTGATGACCACCAGAGGGAGGCTCTCCATGGTCTCATAAGTGGTGAAGCGCCGGTGACAGACCAGACACTCCCGACGGCGGCGGATACTGGAACCCTCATCGGAGGGCCGGGAATCCACGACTTTACTTTCCGGATTGGCACAGTATGGACATCTCATGGGTGCGTAACCTCCCTGGCTGCGTACGGACCGGCTGCCACCGGCGCGGCGCCGGAGTGATGGTGTTTCTGTCCTATATTATAGCACGCTTTTCCCATCTTTTGTATCATTATTTTTCCATACAGGTATGAGCGAGCCGGGCGGTGGGCACACTAAGGCCGAGGAAAGTGAGGTGAGATCCATGCAGAGCAACGGCAATGATCTCCGCAAGACTAACAAGGCCAAGAACCCCGCCGCTCAGGACCAGAAGCAGAGCGGCAGCGCTCAGAACTGCAAGCACAGCGGCGCGCAGAGCAAAAGCGAGCCGACCAGCAAGTACTAAGGCAGACCGGCAGACGGCCCTTATGGGGCCGCCTGCCGGCCGGTTTTTAGGCTCTGAAAAATTTCTCGAAAAAATTGAAAATTCCGCTTGACATTCTGCGGCTTTCTGTTATAATAAATCCTGCGCTCGACGAGAGCGCGGCAGAAAAAACCAGATAGCGGGTTTGTGTAAGGGTAGCACAGCAGACTCTGACTCTGTATGTGAGGGTTCGAATCCTTCACCCGCTGCCAAAAAGAAAGACACGCGACAGCGTGTCTTTCTTTTTTTCTTCCGAGAGAACACAAAGCCCCCCGGGACACAGAGGACGGTGTCCCGGGGGGTTTTTAGGGGCGTTTAGGGGAGCTGAAGGGCGGCCAGAGCGGACTGACGGGTCTTGCTCACATCAGTCTGGCGGATGGCGTTGCGCAGGGGCAGCACCGCGCTGGGGCTGACGCTCAGCTCGTCCACACCGATGGCCAGGAAGGTCTCGGTGAGCTCCAGATCGGCGGCCAGCTCGCCGCAGATACCCACCCACTTGCCGCAGCGGTGGGCGTTGTCCACTACGGTCTGGATGGAGCGGAGCACCGCCGGATGGTGGGGGTCGAAGAACTTGCCCAGATTGCTGGACTGCCGGTCACAGGCCAGGGTGTACTGGGTCAGGTCGTTGGTGCCGATGCTGAAGAAGTCCACCTCCTGAGCCAGCAGATCGCTCATGACCACGGCGGCGGGGGTCTCCACCATGATGCCGATCTGGATGCCGGTCTCGTCGAAGGGGATGCCCTCTTCCTTCAGCTCCTGGGCCACTTCCTGGCAGGCCTGCTTGCAGGCCTGGACTTCCCACACGCTGGTGACCATGGGGAACATGATGCCCAGCTTGCCGTAGGCGGAGGCGCGGTACAGGGCCCGCAGCTGGGTGCGGAAGATCTCCGGCCGGGTCAGGCAGATGCGCAGGGCGCGCATGCCCATGGCGGGGTTCTCCTCCTTGTCCAGGTGGAAATAGCCGATCTGCTTGTCCGCGCCGATGTCCAGGGTGCGGATGATGACCATCTTGCCCTCCATGGCGGAAAGGACCTCCCGGTAGGCCCGGAACTGCATCTCCTCGTCGGGATAGTCGTCGCACTGGAGGTAGAGGAACTCGCTGCGGAAGAGGCCGATGCCGCCGCCGTCGTTGGCCTTCACCGCAGCCACGTCCTGGGGGGTGCCGATGTTGCAGTAGACCTTCACCTTCTGGCCGTCCAGGGTCACGTTCTCCTGGCCCTTCAGGGTCTCAAGCAGGCGCTTGCGCTCCAGCTGCTCGGCCTGCTTTTTCACCATGGCCTCCCGGGTGGCGGAGTCGGCCTCCAGCACGGCTTCGCCGGTG
>DYBS01000012.1:6703-15160 GCA_019418525.1 Clostridiales bacterium | reverse complement strand
CTTCAGGGCACCGAGGACGGCGGGGATGCCCATGGTGCGGGCCAGGATGGCAGTGTGGCTGGAAGAGGAGCCGCCGGCGGTGAGGAAGCCCAGGATCTTGCTCTTGTCCAGCTGGACCGTCTCGCTGGGAGCCAGGTCGTCTGCGGCCAGGATCACGGGCACGGGGCTGTGGATACCGCCGTCCTCGGTGCCCTGAAGGATGCCGATGATCCGGCGGGACACGTCCTTCACGTCGGCGGAGCGGGCCTGCATATACTCGTCGTCCATAGACGCGAACATCTCGGCAAACTGGTCGGCGGTGTCGCTGACAGCAGCCTCGGCGTTGAGGGCCTGCTCCAGGATGAGGGCCCGGATGGCCTCCTCATAGTCCTCGTCCTCCGCCATCATCTGGTGGGTTTCAAAAAGCAGGGCGGCCTCGTCGCCAGCCTCTTCACGGGCCTTTTCCGCCAGCTGGCCCAGCTGCTCGATGGCGGCAGCCTGGGCATCTTTGAAGCGCTGCCACTCCGCCTGGGGGTCCTGGACGGTGCAGCGGCAGACGGTGTTGCTGACTCGGCGGTAAAAGTAGAGCGGGCCAATGGCGACGCCAGCGGAAACGCCTTTGCCTTGAATGGTGACCATAGAGATTGTCCTCCTTAATATTCTATGAGGATAAAAGAAATACAATGTAATAGGATAGTCGATTTGCGGCATAAAGTCAACGCCTTGACAGGGCAAAAATATGGGAGGTATATTTTAGGACTGTGAAGTAAGAAGTAAAAAAATAACAAGAAGAACTTGTAAAATGCATCAGAATCTTCTATGATATAGGCAGCGAAGTTCCAGCCCGAACCATGACATCCCATCGACTTTTTTGAGGGAGGAGACCAACTTGAAGCAGGATATGATCCTTATTCTGGACCTGGGCAGCGAGGAAAATCCCCGCCTGGCCCGGGAGATCCGGGCTCTTGGCGTGTACAGTGAGATCCATCCCCACGACATCACCCCGGAAGAGCTGGCCGCGCTGCCCAATGTGAAGGGCATCATTCTCAATGGCGGGCCTAACCGGGTGGTGGACGGCGTGGAGATCGACGTGTCCAAAGATATTTACAACGCCCCTGTGCCCGTGCTCCTGGCCGACCACAAGGGGGATAAGCCCTGGCCCGCCGATCCGGAGGAGCGCAAGCATGCTTTGTCCAACTTTATTTTTGGCCTGTGTGGTGCGGAGGCCAACTGGAACATGGAGAACTTCATCGCCGACCAGGTGGAGCTGATCCGGCGCCAGGTGGGGGACAAAAAGGTCCTGTTGGCCCTCAGCGGCGGCGTGGACTCGTCGGTGGTGGCGGCGCTGCTCATCAAGGCCATTGGTAAGCAGCTGACCTGTGTCCACGTGAACCACGGTCTGCTGCGCAAGGGCGAGCCGGAGCAGGTGGTAGAAGTATTCCGCAATCAGATGGATGCCAACCTGATCTATGTGGATGCGGTGGATCGTTTCCTGGACAAGCTGGCGGGAGTGGCCGAGCCGGAGCGCAAGCGTAAGATCATCGGCGAGGAGTTCATCCGTGTTTTTGAGGAGGAGGCCCGCAAGCTGGACGGCATCGATTTTCTGGCCCAGGGCACCATTTATCCTGACATCATTGAGAGTGGCACCAAGACGGTCAAGGCGGTCAAGAGCCACCACAATGTGGGCGGCCTGCCGGAGGACCTGAACTTTGAACTGGTGGAGCCTCTGAAGATGCTCTTCAAGGACGAGGTCCGCGCCTGCGGTGCGGCGCTGGGACTGCCTGACAGCATGGTGTACCGCCAGCCCTTCCCCGGCCCCGGCCTGGGCGTGCGGTGCCTGGGCGCCATCACCCGGGACCGCCTGGAGACGGTGCGGGAGTCCGACGCCATCCTGCGGGAGGAGTTCCGCAGCGCCGGCCTAGAGGGCAAGGTGTGGCAGTACTTTACCGTGGTGCCCGACTTCAAGTCGGTGGGTGTGCGGGACAACATGCGGACTTTTGACTGGCCGGTGATTCTGCGGGCGGTCAATACCGTGGACGCTATGACCGCTACGGTGGAGGATGTGCCCTTCCTCCTGCTTCAGAAGATTACCCACCGCATCACCAGTGAGGTGAAGGGTGTCAACCGGGTTCTCTACGACCTGACGCCCAAGCCCACTGGAACTATTGAGTGGGAATGATTTCAGAGGCCCGGAAAGGCCTGATATAACTGGGTTTTTTAGAGGTTAAGGCCCTCCGTGGCAACGATTTGGCAACATTGTTTCATTCTTCATAAAAAGAGAGCTAACTGATTTTGATTTGTCAGTTAGCTCTCTTTTTGTTATTTCTTTTTTAAAACATTGGATACGGTAGACTGACTCACTGATCTTGAGCCCGTAGTTGTCCTCCAGGGTAAGCAGGATGTGCGCGGGCTTCTTTTTTGCACGGGCTTGGACAGCCCGTAATAGAGCTGCTGGTATTTACTTTTTTGCTTCAGCAGGTCTTGACAAAGGGAAAGGTATGAGGCGCACCACAGTTGGGCAGGCAAAAATTTTTGATTTTTCTCAAAAAGACTTGACATCTGGTGGGATTCCTATATAATAATATAGCTTGCGGTTTGCAGGCGTATCCTTGCTCCCGCCTGAGAGCGGGGGCCATATGTCCATAAGGAGGTGCAACAAAATGGCAAAGCTGAATGCAAATTACGAGGTCGTCTACATCATCGACCCCACCCTGAGCGAGGAGGCTACCGCCGCTCTGGTGGCGAAGTTCAAGACTCTGGTGGAGAACAATGGCACGCTGGCCGAGGTTGACGAGTGGGGCAAGCGCCACATGGCTTATCCCATCAACGACTACACCGAGGGCTACTATGTTCTGATGACCTTTAGCTCTGCTCCTGCTTTCCCCCAGGAGCTGGACCGTATCCTGCGGATCACTGACGGCGTGATGCGCTCCCTGATCATCTGCAAGGACGAGCAGTAAGGGGGCAGCGAAATGCTGAATCGGATCATCCTCATGGGACGTCTGACCCGGGACCCGGAGCTTCGGCACACCCAGACGGGGACTGCCGTGGCATCTTTTACCCTGGCGGTGGATCGGGACTTCAAGGACAAGTCCACCGGTGAGAAGACTACGGACTTTATTGACATCGTCGCTTGGCGCAGCACCGCGGAGTTTGTCTCCCGCTACTTCAGCAAGGGCCGTATGGCCGTGGTGGAGGGGCGGCTGCAGCTGCGGGACTGGACCGACCGGGACGGCAACAAGCGCCGTACCGCCGAGGTCGTGGCTGAGAATGTCTATTTTGGCGAGTCCAAGCGGGACAGCGAGGGAGCCGGTGGCTATGCTCCGGCGCCTGCCTACGGCGGCTATTCCGCCCCTGCCGCGCCGGCTGCACCCGCACCCGGCGCCTACTCCGCCCCCGCAGGCGGCGACCAGTTCGCCGACCTGTCTGACGATGACGGAGAGCTGCCCTTCTGATCGGAAGGGACAGCTTGATTGGATGAATGTGCCGCCTTTGGCGGCTGGGCGCGTGAGCGCCATTCCCACTCCCCGGACCACTCCCGGTCTGGAGGAAGTATTGTGAAAGGAGAACTGTACCATGGCTATGGATAGAGAGCGTCCCCGCGGCCGCAAGCGCCGCAAGGTTTGTACCTTCTGCGTGGACAAGGTGGAGCACATCGACTACAAGGACGCGGCTAAGCTGCGCCGCTTCCTGTCGGAGCGTTCCAAGATCCTGCCCCGCCGCACCACCGGCACCTGCGCGATGCATCAGCGCCAGCTGACTGAGGCCATCAAGCGTGCCCGTCAGATCGCCCTGCTGCCCTTCGTGACCGACTGATCTGTATGTATTCTGAGGACCGGCTTTGGCCGGTCCTCATTTTATTTCGGTACAAACTGTGCCCCGGCTCCTTTTGGAGCCGGGGCACAGTTTATTCACTGGGTAGATCTTCAAAGAAGCAAAAGCGATTCTTGCCGGAGCGCTTACTGTAATAGAGGGCGGCATCGGCCTGGGCCACGCAGTGGGAGTAATCGAAGTGCCGGCTTCCGTAGACTGTGGTCAGCCCAATGCTGCCGGAGAGGGACATGCCGGGAACGGTACGCAGGGCATCCAGCAGCCGGTCCAACCGCTCCTCCAGCTGGGGCCGGGGAAATTCACCTTGGATAAAGACCAGGAACTCGTCGCCGCCCATACGCCCCACGATATCCTGTTGCCGGAAGGCAGCCAACAGCAGGTCGGCCACTTTTTGCAGCGCACGGTCTCCTTCCAGATGGCCGTTCTGGTCGTTGATGCGCTTGAAATTGTCGATATCCAGCAGCAGCAGGGTTCCGCAGGGGGTGTGGGTGGAAGGGATGCAGCGGACCATTTCCCTCTGAAAGGCGGCCCGGTTATAGATGTTGGTCAGGGGATCCCGGTTGGCGGCATCGGCCTGAGCCAGCTCCCGCTCCTTCTCAGCGTGGATGTCTTTGAGGTAGATGAGAGCATAGACGTTGCGGGTGATCTCCTCCCGGAAGAGATAGATGGTGAACTCCACCCAGCGCAGAGATTCCCCCACCAGACGGCGGTAGCAGAAACGGTTGCTGGTCTGTCCGTGGGCGAACATCTCATCCCAGTTTTTGGGATCCCGGTATTTTTTCAGTTCCCGCAGGTTCTCCGGAGGCAGGAACTTGGTCAGCTTTTGGGCCAACACATCGATGAAATGTTGGGAGTTGAGGCGGTAGTCCTGCTGATAGACGTGCCATAGGCCGCCCACTGACTTGAGCTGGCCGCTCTCCAGATCTACCTCGGCATAGGCGATGGCCTCAGAGAGAAGGGCCTGATAGAACCGGCGCATACGCATATACTCCAGTTCCATCACCCGTTCCATACGGGCGGGTTCCAGCAGGATGATGATGGTATCCGACTCCTTTTGCTCCTGGCCCAGATGCTGTACCATGAGGCGGAACCACTCGTAGGTGCCGCTCTTACATTTGAGCAGCAGTTCCAACTGGCTGGGGGGCTCCTGGGTGCGCAGACGGGAGAAGAGAGAGCGGAACTCGGAGATGAAATGGGGATGCACGATCCCGTTGTCGATCCAGCAGCGGGGGAAATCCAGCTCGTGGATCTCCTCGCCCATAAGAAGGATGCGCCCGGTGTGGAAGAAGATAGTGTGGTTCACAGGGTTATACTCAAAAATGTCCCGGGAGCAGGAGGAGGGGAGATATTGGGGCTTGTCGATATTGCTGATGATGCGGTGGTAGCCCTTCAGGCAGATCATTCCGTCCTCATCTGACATACGGATGCCGGTGCAGCGCATCAGTACCTCGCCCAGGGTGGGGTGATGCCGGGTAAATTCCAGCTGTACGATGCGTTTGCTTTCGATCATGTGTTCCAGGGAGCGATCCACATAGTGGTGGTAGCCCTTGTTGATCCTGGAGTACCAGATCTGATAGCA
This sequence comes from Clostridiales bacterium, assembly GCA_019418525.1. GTDB lineage: Bacteria > Bacillota > Clostridia > Oscillospirales > Oscillospiraceae > Pseudoflavonifractor_A. The sequence goes on along the minus strand of DYBS01000012.1, from coordinate 9,771 downwards.
CTCCTCCGGGCTGGGCGTGCCGGTGATGCCCAGGATGCGGTACATGGTGTCGTTGGCCAGCATCTCGAAATGGGTACGATCCTGGGAGATACGGATGACCCACAGACCCAGATCCAGGGCATCGAAGATGTCATAGTAATTGGTATGCAGCAGGGCCCGATAGCGGTTCTCGTTGCGCTCCTGACGGATGCGGTAGAGCAGGAAGGAGGAGAGTACCCGCACCTGGGCGTCGTCCTGAATGGCATAGCGGGGATTGTCTACTCCGATAAAGCCCAGAATGGTGCCCTGGTCCCGGATAGGGACGGCAATGAGGCGGGTGATTCCCTGGTTGTGGAGGATGCGCCACTCCAGAGGATCGGACTCCTGTAAGGTCTGCAGATTGAGAATGATCACAGAGCGGTCCTGCTCAAAGAGGCCCATCCAGCGTTTCAACGCTTCAGGCGAGACACCCTGAAGGTTCTTCTGTTCCGAGGGGATTCGGGGAGAGCACCACTCGTAGGTGTTGTCCCAGTAGCCCTCTTGGGTGGGACTGGGCTGGAAGAGGTAGGCTCGGTCGGCCTTGTAGAAATCGCCCACCGAGGCCAGTACCTGGTTAACCGCCTCGGGGAAGCTGGTGCGGCTGGAGAGGGTATCGGTATAGCCCACGATCTTTTCGGCAAAGTCCAGACGGGCCTGAGCCCCGCAGCTGACCACCTCCCGTTTGGTGATGTCCAGAGCCACCTCCATGCGCAGGCGCTTGTTCTGATAGTAGACCGCCTTGTCCTTCAGGAGGAAATGGCGGCCACAGTATTCGTTTTCTTGTTCCCACACATAGAAGTCATCCCGGCGCAGCATGGAGTTGGTGCAGAAAGGACAGGGCTCGTCCAGGCCCTGGAGCACCTTGTAGCACTTCCGGCCGTGGTAATCCCGGACGCCGAAGAGCTTCTGGCCGGCGGGGTTGAGATAAAAGAGCTCATAGGTGTCCATGTCGCAGATGTAAAAGATGTCGTTCTCTGCCTCCAGCACCAGCCTGGCGATGTCGTTCTCCGACCAGCCGGCAGAGGTGGGGCGCGGTACAGGGTGGGTCTGACGGCGGTAGTTGGCCTCGGCCTGGGCTCGGGCTTGATAAGCAGAGGATTCTGGATGGAAGTAGAGGTCCTCCAGCCCTTCCGGGGTGCAGGGACTCGCGAAGAGGAAGCCCTGGAGCAGGGTGGGATGGAGGTCCTCCAGAACGGTCAGTTCCTCTTCGGATTCCACACCCTCACAGCACACCCGAATCCGGCAGCTGTCGGCCAGCTCCAGCATATTGCTCAGAAGGCGGTAGTTGTAGGCACTGTGCTGGATCTGATTGACGAAGCAGCGGTCGATCTTGATTTCATCGATCTCCATCTCCTTCAGGCGACTCAGGCTGGAGTACCCGGTACCGAAGTCGTCCACGGAGATCTCAATACCTGCGTTTTTCCACTGGCGGAAGATGCTGTTGACGTACTGATAGTCCAGCAGCTGCATGCTCTCGGTGACCTCAATGGTCAGGGCGCTGCCGGGCAGACCGCTCTCCGACAGCGCGGAGAGTACATCGGTGATGATATTTTCCTCCCGGAGCTGGGCATAGGACATATTGACGCTGATATGGAAATCGCTCTGGATTTCCCGCCAAAGGCGGCACTGCTCCAGGGCGGTACGCAGGACCCAGAGCCCCACGGGACAGATCAGCTTGCATTCCTCCAGCAGGGGCACGAATTCTGTGGGGGAGACGGGTCCACGCCGCGGGGAGGTGTAGCGCAGCAGCGCCTCCGCGCCGAACAGCCGGTAGGAGCCGCAGTAGACCTGGGGCTGGTAGGAGAGTGAGAAGCCGGAAAAGCCGTTTTTGACGCTGTTATGCAGGTCCTCTTTCAGCTCCACAGCCACGATCTCTCGCTCATAGTCCTCGGCGCAGAAGAAGCGCAGGGTATTTTTCCCCATGGCCTTGGCGTAGTCCAGGGAGGTTTCAGCGTACTGGTAGAGGGTAGAGGCGTCGGGGGTGGGATACTCCAAGAAGGGGACACAGCCCCCGGAGAGGGTACACTGGCCCTCCAGACGCCGCTGGAGCAGCTGAAACACACCGCGGATATCGTCATCGGAGGCGTGGGGGCAGTTGACGGCAAAGCAGTCGCCGTTGAGACGGTAGATCCGTCGCTCACCCAGGGTGGCGTCCTCCAGCGCCTCGGTGACACGCTTGAGGATATTGTCTCCAAAGGAACGGCCCATCTTCAGGTTGATGGTCTTCAGGTCGTCCACGCCCACCACCAGAAGAAAACCGTCGATTCCCTCACGACGGATCGCCTCCAGTTCTTCCTTCAGGCTCTCCATATTGAACGCGCCGGTAAAGCGGTCGGCCTGTCCCCGGGGGGGGCGGTCCGAGACACGGCCCACCATCCAAAGCGGATGCCCCTCCGGATCGGGGTACACCTTGCCCTGGCTGTTGACCCATAGGACCTCCCCGGCGCGGTTGATGATACGGTAATCGGCGCTGTGGCTGAGAAGCTGGCCCTCCAGCACCTGCCGGAAAAGCGCTGTGACCTTCGGGAGGTCCCGGGGGTAGATAATGCGGGCCCAGTCGGACAGCGTGCAGAACTCCTGCCCTTCCGGCAACAAGTCATAGTGGGTACGAATATTGCTGGAAAAAAAGATATGCTGTGAGGGAAACTCGATGAAGAAATAGTAATCACTGGAATTTTCGCTGAGAAAATCCCAGAGGCGCTGATAGACCTCGTGGGCATTCTGAGGCATCATTTCCATGAGTTGTTCAACCTTCTTCTCTGCCGGAGCGCCAGGAGACCGGCGGATTTGAGTAGACCAAGTATTCTAATTATAGCACAGGATGGGGAGATAACTCAAATATCTTAAACAATAAGAAAAAGCGGCCGACGTGTTTTCACGCCGGCCGCGGGAATCTGCGCCGCTCAGGCGCAGGGAAGAGTGATGCGGAAGGTACTGCCCTGATCCAGATGGCTGTCCACGTCGATGCTGCCCTGATAGAGGGCCACAATGTGCTTGACGATGGCCAGACCCAGTCCGGTGCCGCCCGTCTTGCGGGCCCGGCCCGGGTC
>DYBS01000012.1:0-6693 GCA_019418525.1 Clostridiales bacterium | reverse complement strand
AAATGCGGGGCAAGGCCTCCTGGGGGATACCAATGCCGGTATCCGCCACGGTGAGTTCTACCTTGCCGTCCTGGCAGGCTACGGTGATGGTGACGCTGCCGCCGGCGTGGTTGTATTTGATGCCGTTCTCCGCCAGGTTGAGGATGACCTCCCGCAGACGGGAGGGGGAGATAGCGGCGGTACATTCCTCGCCGGAAACTGAAATGGTGACCTGCTGCTCCTTGGCTTTCAGATCCAGAAGATCCGCGGCCTCCTGGGCGGTGGCCAGCACCGGGGCGGAAGCCCCCTCCTGATCGATAGCCACCGAGTCAAGCTCGGAGATCTTCAGGATGTCGTTGATGAGGGCGATGAGCCGGTCCACCTCCACACCGATGAGGGAGGAGAAGCGCTTCTGGTCCTCAATCTCGGTGACCATGCCGGAAGAGAGCATATCGGCAAAGCCCTTGATGGAGGTCAGCGGGGTCTTGAGCTCATGGGAGACATTGGCGGTGAAGTCGCTGCGGATATGCTCAGCCCGCTTGAGCTCGGTGACGTCACTCAGCAGGATGGAGGTTCCCACCCGCTGGCCCTCATACTGCTGCCCGGAGACCGGGGAGAGGAAGAAGCGCAGGCTGCGCCCGGGCATAGGCAGATCGTCTACATCCAGCACCACCTGGGTCTTCTGGCTGTGGCACTGCTCCATGGCCTCCCGCAGACGGCGGCTACGGGTGTGAATCAGCAGGCCGGAGAGGTCGGTGGAGTCCTCCGGTACGCCGAACAGCTCCCGGGCAGCCCGGTTACAGGCTAGGAGACCGCCTTTCTCGTCCAGCAGGAGCAGGCCTTCATCCATACAGTCCAGGATGAGGTTGACCTTGTCCCGCTCACTGGTTAGGCTCTGGATGGATTCGCTGAGCCGCTCCACCAGCTTGTCGATGTAGCGCAGGATGGGGCGCAGCTCGTCATCCCCCCGGTAGGCGTCCAGACTGGTGGGTTTGGAGCCGGAGAGGACGCTGGACAACGCGTCGCTCACCGCGTCCAGGGGGGACATGGCCCGCCGGGCCATCCGGCTGGAGAGAGCCAGCGCCAACAGCAGGGCCACCACCGAGGCCAGCAGCAGGCCGGTGGCGTTGCGCCAGACCAGGCTGTCGATGGAGGACAGGGGCATGGAGGCCCGGCCCACCATACCGTCGGTGAAGCGCTTGGCCACGTAGAGCATGGGTACGCCCACCGTGTCAGAGGAGCGGGTGTCCTCGCCCCAGCCGGTGGCCAGGGCGGACACCACTTCCGGCCGGTCGGCGTGGTTTTCCAGGGTGTCGGCATCGGCACCGGTATCGACCAGCACGGTGCCGTCGGTGTCGATGATGGTCAGACGTTTATCAGGGGCGGCCTGTTGGAACTGCTCAGCGGCGGACTGGGCGTTGGTGATCTGGCTCTGGCTGTCCATGAGGATCAGCAGCTCCTTCAGGCTTTCCAGGGAATCCTCACGTTCCTGGCTGAAGAGGAACCATACGCCCATGGCGTTGGACACCAGCAGAGCGGCCAGTACGATGAGAAAAGTGGCTGCGGTCAGACGTTTTTTCATACAACGGTTACGCTCCTCAATCGATCTTGTAGCCCACGCCCCGGACGGTGGAGATCAGCCCGTCGCCCAGCTTCTGGCGCAGGGATTTGATGTGCATGTCCACGGTGCGGGTCTCGCCGGTGAAGTCGTAGTCCCAGACCGTGTGGAGGATCTCGTCCCGGGTGAGCACCGTTCCCCGTCGGGAGACCAGCAGGCGCAGCAGCTCAAATTCCTTATAGGTAAGGTCCACCGGCACACCGGCGCGGCGGACCGTGCGGGCGGAGGGGTCAATCTCCAGCTCCCCGCAGCGCAGGAGTCCATCCTCCCGCCGGTGGGTGCGGCGAAGGACGGCCTTGATGCGGGCCTGCAGTTCCATGAGGCCGAAGGGCTTTACGACATAGTCGTCCGCGCCGTTTTCCAGGCCCGTGACCCGGTCCATCTCGGCGGTGCGGGCGGTGAGCATGATGATGGGCACCTCGGCGGTGTCCCGGGCGGCGCGCAGGCGGCGCAGGAGCTCCAGCCCGTCCATGCCGGGCAGCATGATGTCCAGCAGATAGATCACAGGGGGGGTGAGCCCGGCTTCGGCGGCGAAAAAGTCCTCCGCGGACTCGTACACCCGGGCGTCATACCCGGTGGACTGGAAGTAGTAGCGGAGCATTTCGCGGATGCTGCTGTCATCCTCCACGATGACGATGGCATTGGACATGGGGGCTTCCTCCTTTAGGTGGGTATGGCCAGGGTGCCGGTGACGCAGTAGATGGCCCACTGGGCGATGTTGACCGCGTGGTCGGCGATGCGCTCCAGGTACTTGGCGATGATGATGAGGTCGATAGCCTGGTCGGCGCTCTCCCGGTTGTTGACGATGAGCTCCACCAGCTCGGCCTTCACGGTGCGGAACAGGCCGTCCACCTCGTCATCCAGACCGATGACCTCGTCGGCAGCGGACTGGTCCCGGTTGACATAGGCAAAGATGGCCCGCTTGACCATATAGGCGGCCTTCTCACTCATAGTGCGGATGTGGGTCAGGTCACTGCCGGACTGATTCTGGGCCAGGAGCAGGGAGATCTCAGCGATGTTGGCGCACTGGTCGCCGATGCGCTGGAGGTCGGTGACCATCTTCAGGGCCGCGGAGATGGTGCGCAGGTCCCGGGCCACCGGCTGCTGCTGGAGCAGCAGGCGCAGGCAGCGGTTCTCGATGGAGCGCTCCATCTGGTCCATGGTGTGGGTGAGGTCGATGGCCTGGTGGGCCTGGCGGCGGTCGGGGGACTCCAGAGAGGAGGTGACCAGGTCGATGGCGTCCTCGGCGGCCGCAGCCATATCGATCATCTCGGTCCCCAGCTCGTGGAGCTCGGAATCAAACGTTTTTCTCATAATAGCCTCCTTGTGTTATCCGAAGCGGCCGGTGATATAGTCCTCAGTCCGCTTGTCCTTGGGCATGGAGAAGAGCTGGGTGGTGTCGCCGAACTCAATGAGCTCGCCCAGCAGGAAAAAGGCGCACTTATCGGACACACGGGTGGCCTGCTGCATGTTGTGGGTGACCATGATGATAGTGTAATCCTTTTTCAGTTCCACCGCAAGCTCTTCGATCTTGGAGGTGGAGATGGGGTCCAGGGCGGAGGTGGCCTCGTCCATGAGGAGCACGTCGGGCTTGACGGCCAGGGCCCGGGCGATGCACAGGCGCTGCTGCTGGCCGCCGGACAGGCCCAGAGCGGACTTCTTGAGGCGGTCCTTCACCTCGTCCCAGATGGCGGCGCCCCGGAGGGACTCCTCCACGATGTCGTCCAGCTGGCTCTTGTTGCGGATGCCGTGGGTGCGGGGGCCGTAGGCGATGTTGTCGTAGATGGACATGGGGAAGGGATTGGCCTTCTGGAAGACCATGCCGATCTGCTTCCGGAGCCACGTCACGTCCACATTGGGGGCGTAGATGTTCTGATCCCGGTAGCACAGCTCGCCGGTGATCTTCACGCCGGGGATCAGGTCATTCATGCGGTTGATGGTGCGCAGGAAGGTGGACTTGCCGCAGCCGGAGGGGCCGATCAGGGCGGTGATGCACCGCTCGGGAATGTCCATCTGGATGGACTTCAGGGCATGGTTCTCTCCATAATAGAGGTCCAGATTCTCCGCCTTAACGATGGTTTTCTCATTCATATCGTAAATCACCTTTTATTTCTTTCTCAGCCGCTTGCCCACCAGCTTGGCGGCCAGGTTGATGACCAGGGTGAGCAGCATCAGGATGGCGGCGATGGCAAACGCCACATCAAACTCTGCCCGCTCCTTGGCGTACACATACAGCGCCACGGTGAGGGTAGCGCCGGAACTGTGGATGAAATTATCGAAGGAGGAGAAGAAGTTGTTCAGGCTCATACCCATGCCCGCCGTAAAGAGAAGGGCGGCGGACTCGCCCACGATGCGTCCGATGGAGAGGATGCACCCGGTGACGATGCCGTCGATGGAGGAGGGCAGCACCACCGTGCGGATCATGCGCCACTTGCCGGCGCCCAGGCCCAGCGCGGCCTCCCGGTAGGACTGGGGGACGGTCTTCAGGGACTCCTGAGTGGTGCGGACGATGGTGGGGAGGGTCATGATGACCAGCGTCAGCGCGCCGGCCAGCAGGGAGGCCTTCAGGCCTAAAAACTGGCAGAAGAAGAGCATGCCCACCAGACCGAAGATGATGGAGGGGATGCCGGTGAGGGTCTCGGTGGCGAACTCGATCATGGCCACCAGACGCCGGTTTTTGGCGTATTCCGTGAGGTAGATAGCGGCACCCACGCCCAGGGGGAGAATGATGATGAGGGTCACCACCACGATGTAGATGGTGTTGAGAATGTTGGGCAGGATGCCGATGGTGTCCTTGATGTAGCTGGGCTGGGTGCTCAGCAGGGACCAGGTGATGTGGGGCAGACCTTTGACAAAGATGTACCCGATGACAAAGACCAGCAGCGCGCAGGTCAGGATGGCACAGAAATAGAGCAGGAAGCGGAGAATGTAGTCATAGGCTTTGCGTCTGCCGGAGAGCGGTTTCATTTCCATCTGGTATCACCCCTTCTTGCGCTTGAGGATGGCGTTGAGGACCACGTTGATGAGCATGATGAACAGGAAGAGCACCAGGGCGATGGAGAACAGGGCCTGGCGCTGGAGACCGGAGGCGTAGGACATCTCGCTGGCCACGGCGGTGGTCAGGAAGCGGACCGACTTGAACAGCCCCGGCATGTTGGCCACGTTGCCGGCCACCATGATGACCGCCATGGCCTCGCCGATGGCCCGGCCGATGCCCAGCACCACCGACGCGGCGATGCCGCTGGAGGCGGCAGGGACGCTGACCCGGAAGATGGTCTCGATGTAGGTGGCGCCCAGGGCCAGGCTGGCCTCCTCATACTCCTTGGGGACCGCCTTCAGGGCGGTCTCGGACACGCTGATGATGGAGGGCAGGATCATGATGGCCAGCACGATGATGGCGCAGAACAGGCTGGCGCCGTCGGGCAGGTGGAAGAGCTCCCGTACCGCGGGGACCAGCACCATCATGCCGATGAGGCCGTACACCACCGAGGGGATACCGGCCAGCAGGTCCACGGCGGTGCGCACCGCGGCGGCCAGCTTGGGGGAGGCCACCTTGGCCAGGAATACCGCCGTCATAAAGCCCACCGGCACGCCCAGCAGGATCGCGCCGCCGGTGCCGTAGATGGAAGTGAGGATGAAGGGCAGAATACCAAACGAGGGTTCCGACGCGGTGGAAGCCCACTTGGTCCCAAAGAGGAAGTCCACCAGACCGATCTCCTTGATGGCGGGCAGACCGGAGATGATCAGGTAGATACTGATGAACAGGACGAAGACGACCGCAATAAAGCCGCAGGCGAAGAACAGCGCGTTCATGAACAGTTCCAGCGGTCGGAGCTTTTGTTTCATGGCAGATGACCGGCCTTTCGTAAAAATATGGTATCATGCCGAAGGCCCCCTCGGGAAGCGAGGGGGCGATTCGGACGGAACAAAGGAGAGAAATTGGAACCTATCTTTTAGGCCACAGGCACGGCGCCGGCGCCGGCGATCAGGTCGGAAGCATCGGCGGAGGTGGCGAAGTCCACGAAGGCCTGAGCGGCATCGGACAGCTCGGTGCTGTCGCTGAGGATGAAGTTAAAGTTACGCTGAATGGCGTAGGTACCGTCCAGAACGGTCTCCTCGGTGGGGGCCACGCCGCCCACGGTGATGGCCTTCACGGTGTTATCCACAGCGGACAGGGAGGCATAGCCGATGGCGTTGGGGTTGGAGGCCACGTTGGCGATGACTTCGCCGGTGGAGGTCAGCTCGTTCTGATACTTGCAGTTATCGGTGGTGCCGGTGATGGTCTCGAAGCCGTCGCGGGTGCCGGAGCCGGCCTCACGGCCGATGGGGACGATGGCGCCGTCGGTGCCGCCCACCTCAGACCAGTTGGTGATCTCGCCGGTGAACATCTTGGCGATCTGCTCCACGCTCAGGTCCTCCACGTTGTTGGCGGGGTTGACGATGATGGCGATGCCGTCCTTGGCCACGGTGATCTGCTTCACGCCGGTCTCGTCCTCCTTCAGGTCACGGCTGGCCAGACCGATGTCGGCGGTGCCGTCCTGAGCGGAGGTGATGCCGGCGCCGGAACCGGAGCCGGTGTACTGGACCTGGACGCCGGGCTCCTTGCTCTGGAAGGCCTCGATCAGAGAGCCCATCACGCTCTCCATGGAGGTGGAGCCGTTGGTGACCACGGTGCCGGAGAGCTCGGTGGCAGCGGAGTTGTCAGAGGGAGCAGCGCTGCCGTCAGGAGCGGTGGAGGGGGTGGAGGCGGTGCCGCCGCCGCAGCCGGCCAGCAGACCCAGACAGAGCACACCGGACAGAACAAGAGTGGAAATGCGTTTCATGGTTTTCATTCTCCATTTCATTGTAGATTCAAGATTTGGATTCAAGCGGTCCTCTCTCTCAGGACCGTTGCTAGTATAGCGGATGGTTTGTAAAGTCGTCTCGCAGGGAATTGTAAAGGATATGTAAAGCACGGCGGCCAAGTGCAAAAAAAGAGCCCAGTCCGGCCTGCCTCTACCACAAACTGCACAAAAGAGTGTGGGAAACAGGACCGGCCGGGCCGGGGAAAGATTCAGGAAGCGGGGGACGGGGGGCAGGCGGCGGCCACATCGGAG
>DYBS01000119.1 GCA_019418525.1 Clostridiales bacterium | reverse complement strand
ACCCGGGACCGGCTGTACGCCGAGGCCGAGTGGCGCAACCGGACCTTCGACCTGGTGGACACCGGCGGCATCGAGCCGGGTACCGACAGCGAAATTCTGACCTTCATGCGCCAGCAGGCCGAGATCGCCATTCAGAACGCCACGGTGATTATCTTCCTGTGTGACATCAAGACCGGCCTCACCGCCTCCGACCACGAGGTGGCCAAGATGCTCCTGAAGTCGGGCAAGCCCGTGGTGCTGGCGGTCAACAAGATGGACCAGGTGGGCCACACCAACCCGGACATCTACGAGTTCTACAACCTGGGCCTGGGCGATCCCATCGCCGTCTCCGCCGTCCACGGCCACGGCACCGGCGATTTGCTGGACGCCTGCTTCGAGTACTTCCCCCCCGAAGAGGAGGAGGAGCCCGAGGATGACGTCATCAAGGTGGCCATCATCGGCAAGCCCAACGTGGGCAAGTCCTCCCTGGTCAACCGCATCCTGGGCCAGCAGCGGGTGATCGTCTCCAACGTGGCGGGCACCACCCGGGACGCGGTGGACAGCTACTTTGAGAATGACAAGGGCAAGTACCTCTTCATCGACACCGCCGGTATGCGGAAAAAGTCCAAGGTGGACGACCCCATCGAGAAATTCTCTGTCCTGCGGGCCACCATGGCCATCGAGCGCAGCGATGTGTGCCTCATCCTCATCGACGCCAACGAGGGTGTCACCGAGCAGGACACCAAGGTGGCCGGTCTGGCCCACGAGGCGGGCAAGGCCTGCATCATTGTGGTCAACAAGTGGGACGCCGTGGAGAAGGATGACAAGACTATGGACCACATGCGGGAGGAGGTCCGCCGGGACCTGTCCTACATGCCCTACGCACCCATCATCTTTATCTCCGCCCTCACCGGGCAGCGGGTGGCCCGGCTCTTTGAGCTCATCAACTATGTCAACGACCAGGCGGCCATGCGCATCACCACTGGCATGCTCAACACCCTCCTGGCCGACGCCACCCAGCGGGTCCAGCCCCCCAGCGACAAGGGCCGGCGCCTGAAGGTCTTTTATATGACCCAGGTGGGCGTCCGTCCCCCCCATTTCGTCTGCTTCTGCAACGACGCCAAGCTCTTCCACTTCTCCTACCAGCGCTATCTGGAAAACCAGATCCGTGAGACTTTCGGCCTGGAGGGCACCCCCATCAAGCTGACCATCCGTCAAAAGAGTGACAAGGAGGGATAAGAGATGGGTCTGACAGTTCTGTCCGAGCTGAGTCCTCTTTCCGTGCTCCCCGCCCTGCTGACGGCGGTCATCGCCTATTTCTGCGGCTGCTTCAACGGCGCGGTCATCGTGTCCAAGTATATTCTGCGGGACGACGTGCGCACCCACGGCAGCGGCAACGCGGGGCTGACCAATTTCTACCGCACCTTCGGCGGCCCCCTCACCCTGGTGGTCATCCTCACCGACGTGTTCAAGGCCATCGTGGCCATTCTGGTGGGCATGGCGCTCTTCCGGAACATGGTCGTGGACGACGCCATCGTCGTCACCCTGGGCAAGTACTGGGCGGGCCTCTTCTGCCTTCTGGGCCACATGTTCCCCTGCATGTTCGGCTTCAAGGGCGGCAAGGGCATCCTCTCCGGCGGCGCCATCGCCATCATGATGGACTGGCGCATCGCCCTGGTGGTGTGGGGCGGCTTCCTCATTCTGGCCGTTCTCACCAAGTATGTCTCCCTGGGCTCCTGCTGGGCGGGGGCCTCCTTCCCCTTCGCCACCTGGTTCGTCTATCACGACTGGTTCATCACCGTCCTGGCCATCCTCATCGGCGGTCTGATCCTCTGGAAGCACCGGGGGAACATCCAGCGCCTCATCCAGGGCAAGGAGTCCAAGTTCAGCCTGCATAAAAAGAAGGAGGGTTCCCAATGAAAACGGCAGTTTTGGGCAGCGGCGGCTGGGGCACAGCTCTGGCTCTGGTGCTGCTGGAAAACGGAAATGACGTGACCCTTTGGTCCTACTTTGAAGAGGAGTCCAAGGTTCTCCGGGAAACCGGAGAAAACCCCATGCTCAAGGGAGTGCCCCTGCCCAAAGAGCTCCATTTGACCAGCGATCTCTCCTGTGTGAAGGGCTGTCAGGTGGTCGTCCTGGCCACCCCGTCCTTTGCCGTGCGCACCACCGCGCAGAAGCTGGTGGAGGTACTGGACCCGGGCACTGTGGTGGTTTCGGTGTCCAAGGGCATCGAGAAGGACACCTCCATGACCCTCACCGACGTCATTGAGCAGGAATTGGGCCCCGGCTATCCGGTGGTGGCCCTGTGCGGCCCCTCCCACGCCGAGGAGGTGGGCCGGAAGGTGCCCACCGCGGTGGTCTCGGCCTCCAAGGACCAGAAGGCCGCCGAGCTGGTGCAGGACCTCTTTATGAACAGCCGCTTCCGGGTGTATACCTCTCCCGATATCGTAGGCGTAGAACTGGGCGCGGCCCTGAAGAATATCATCGCCCTGTGTGCCGGCGTGTGCGACGGCATGGGGTTTGGCGACAATACCAAGGCCGCCCTGATGACCCGGGGCCTCACCGAGATTGCCCGGCTGGGCATGGCCATGGGCGGCAAAAAGGAGACCTTTGCCGGGCTCACCGGCGTGGGTGACCTGATCGTGACCTGTACGTCCATGCACTCCCGCAACCGCCGGTGCGGAATCCTCATTGGCCAGGGCGTGCCGGTGGACGAGGCACTCAAACAGATCGGCGCGGTGGTGGAGGGCTATTATGCCACCGCCACCGGCAAGGAACTGGCCGAAAAGCTGGGCGTGGAAATGCCCATCACGGAAGCCGCTTATTCGGTCCTTTATGAGGGAAAGGACCCCCGGGACGTGCTCACCGAGCTGATGACCCGGGCCAAAAAACACGAGATCGAGGACAGTTGGGTCTGATCCAGACCCTGCTGAACCGCCGGCAGCCCTCCTCAGGGCTGCCGGCCTTTTCCATAGATCGAAAATTTTAAGAAAGCTGGGATTACTGTTGCATCACTTGTTCCGTCGTTACGCTTGTTTCCTCCTTGGCGTGCTCATCAACTCGTTCGGCATCGCTCTTATCACCAAAGCCGCACTGGGTACATCCCCTATCTCCAGCGTCCCGTATGTGTTCAGTCTGCGTTTCACTCCCACATTGGGCCAGTTCACCTTCTTTATGAACCTGCTCTTTGTGCTGCTTCAGGTAGTGCTCCTGCGGCGGAACTATGATAAGATCCAGCTGCTGCAGATCGGTGTCAATGTGATGTTCAGCGCTTTTATCGACGTGAGCATGGATCTGCTCTCCTTTGTCTCTCCCCACGGCGCCGTGCAGTCGCTGCTGTGGCTGCTGGCAGGCTGCGCCGTGCTGGCCTTCGGCATCTATCTGGAGGTCTCTCCCAAGGTGCTGATGGTCCCCGGTGAGGGCTTGGTCAGTGCGCTGTCCCGGGTCCTGGGGGTGGAGTTCGGCTCAATGAAGGTAGGCTTTGATGTGACTCTGATGAGCTTTGCTGCCATCTGCTCCCTGTTCTTCTTCCACGGTCTCCAGGGCGTGGGTCTGGGCACCCTCATCTCTGCGGTGCTGGTGGGCCTCATCGTCAAGCTGTACCGCCGCCTTTTCCCCGGCATCGCCCGGCATCTGGCGCCCCAGGCAGCATAAAAAAATCCCCATCCGCTTGTGCGGATGGGGATTTTCTATACTCAGATCTTGGGGGTACGGTTGGCGATCTCGTGGCGCTTGGGGCCGGTGGAGACAATGGTGATGGGATAGCCGATCTCCTTCTCCAGGAAGTCCACATAGTCCTTGGCCGCCTGGGGGAACTGCTCGTAGTCGGTGAGGCCCCGCATGTCGCACTTCCAGCCGGGCAAGGTGCTGTACACCGGCTTGGCCTTATCCAGCTCGGCGGGGACGGGGAACTCCTTGGTCACCTTTCCGTCGATCTCGTAGCCGGTGCAGACCTTGATCTCGTCCAGGTAGCCCAGGCAGTCGATGGCAGTGAGCACCACCTGCGTGGCGCCCTGGACCATGCAGCCGTAGTGGGTGGCCACGGCATCAAACCAGCCCACACGGCGGGGCCGTCCGGTGGTGGCGCCGTACTCGCCGGCGTCGCCGCCCCGGCGGCGCAGCTCCTCGGCCTCATCCCCGAACAGCTCGCTGACGAAGGCGCCGGCGCCCACCGCGGAGGAATAGGCCTTGGTGACCACCACCACGTCCTGGATAGAGGTGGGAGGCACCGCGCCGCCCACCGTGCCGAAGCCGGCCAGAGTGTGGGAAGAGGTGGTCATGGGGCAGATACCCAGGTTGGGGTCCTTCATGGAGCCCAGCTGGCCCTCCAGCAGGATCTGCTTGCCCTCAGCCAGCGCTTTGTGGACGAAGGTCACCGCGTCGCCCACATAGGGCTTCAGAGCGTCCCGGTAGCCCATCAGCTCCTCAAAGAGGGCGTTGGGGTCCAGGAGGGGCTTGTGGTAAAGGTGCTCCAGGAGCACATTCTTCAGAGTACAGACGTGATCCAGCTGCTCCTTCAGGCGCGCCTCGTTGTAGAGGTCAGCCACCTGAATGCCGATCTTGGCATACTTGTCCGAGTAGAAGGGAGCGATGCCGGAGCGGGTGGAGCCGAACGCCTTACCGGCCAGACGCTCCTCCTCATAGGTATCCAGCAGCACGTGGTAGGACATGAGCAGCTGCGTGCGCTGGTCCACGATGATCTTGGGGGCGGGCACGCCGCCGTCCTCCAGGGTCTTCAGCTCCGCGAGGAAAGCGGGAACATTCAGGGCCACGCCGTTTCCGATGATGTTGGTGGTGTGGGAGTAAAATACGCCGGAGGGAAGCTGGTGGAGGGCGAATTTGCCGTAGTCACAAATGATGGTGTGGCCGGCGTTGGCTCCGCCCTGAAAACGGATGACGACATCGGACTGCTCGGCCATCAGATCGGTGATCTTGCCCTTGCCCTCGTCGCCCCAGTTGGCTCCTACGATTGCTTTGACCATAATGGTTCCTCCTGCCGCGGGGATTCGCTCGCTGGCCTTTTCCCGCGCATGACTGCCGTGGGCGGCTGTCCCGCGGCAGAGTTATTATATCGCGTTTCCCCCGCTCTGACAAGCATTCCTCCCTCTTTTCGTGTAAAAAAATCCCTCTCTCCCTGGGGGCAGCAAGTTCTGTACGCCCAATCTGTTTTGTAATATTTTTTAGATTGTCGTCGATTTCTTAAATTTAAATATAACTTTTTGCCATTGTCACCCCCCTGTACCTCTGCTATAATACTGCTCAATGTATCCCCATCCCGGGATGCGCTCGCCTGAATTACAAAAACTGGAGCATTGTACTATGAAAGCAATTTATCTCCGCGGCTCGGCCGCACTGTTGTCCGTACTGTTGGCCGGGCAGCTCCTCCAACCGTCCGTACTGGCTCTTACAGACCCGGCAGCCCGGGAAGGCGGGGTCGTCATCAACGCCGAGAACTTCCCCGACAGCGCGTTTCGCACCTGGCTGACCAGCGCCGCTAACCTCAACGGCGCCGGCGCAGACTCCTACCTAACCGCTGAGGAGCTGGCCTCCATCCGACAGATCAACGTGTCCCGACAGGGGATCACCTCCCTGAAGGGTATCGAGCTCTTCCCCGCTCTCCAGCAGCTCTCCTGTAAGGACAATTCCCTCACCGCGCTGGATGTGAGCCGGAACAAAGAACTGACCTATCTGCAGTGCAGCTACAACTCCCTCTCCTCTCTTGATGTATCCGGACTGGACAAGCTGGTCGCCCTCTACTGTGAGGGCAATCACATGACCTCGCTCACCCTCACCGGGGCTACCGCCCTGGAGACCATCTACTGCCGGAACAACGACCTGCCCAAGGTGGATTTCTCCTCCAATACCAAGCTGAAGTTCATCGAGACCTTTGACAACAAGCTGACCAGCGTGGACCTGTCCATGCTGAAGGATCTGGAGTTTGTCCACCTGGACCACAATCTGCTCACCGACCTGGACCTGAGCGAAAACACCAACCTCAGTCCTATCGGCAGTGGCTTTGTGGCTCGGAACAATCATCTGAACACCCTGAAGCTCCCGGTCAAGGCTGATTTGATGGTGGACCCCGACGTGTACTTCGAGCAAGATCCCAAGGAGGGCTATGAGCGGGTGGAGTGGTACAACGATTCCGGTTACAACAGCCGGATCACTGAGGCGGTCCAGGCCCAGGGCCAGACACTCTATGCCAAGTGGCTCCCCAACGACTATACCATCAACTTCTCCGCCAACGGCGGCCATGGCTCCATGGCCAGCCAGACCGGAGTCTGGGATCAGGAGCTGACTCTCTCCGCCAACCAGTTCAGCCGGGTGGGCTACACGTTCACCGGATGGGAGAGCGGTGCCAAGACCTACACCGACCAGGAGAAGGTCTCCAATCTGGCCGGTGACTATCAGGGCCAGAAGGTGACTCTGTACGCCCAGTGGAAGGCCAACACCTATACCGTAAACTTTGACGCCAACGGCGGCGGTGGTTCGCTGGACGCCCTGTCCTGCACCTATGACCAGAGCAAGGCCCTACCCTCCGCCTCCACGCTGACCGCCCCCGAGGGCAAGGAGTTTGCCGGCTGGGCCACAGAGCAGGGCGGAACGGTCCGCTACCGGGACGGGGACAGCGTCCGCAACCTGACCGGCGACCAGGGCGCTACTGTCACCCTCTACGCCGTGTGGCGTGAGCCGGTATCCATCCAGTATGTCAAGGACCTGGACAATGCCTTTGCCTCATATCAGGCCGTGAACTACACCGCCCAGGACTGGGAGGATCTGACGAAGATCTACACCACTGCCGCCGCTGCCATCCCCAGCGCTGGGGATG
>DYBS01000118.1 GCA_019418525.1 Clostridiales bacterium | reverse complement strand
GTACTGGACCGGATACGGCCAGCGTTTCCACGTCACGCCGGAAGAGATGCGCACCATGTCCATCGAGGGCGGAGACGCCCCCCAGCCTTAAACACAAAACGGACCGCACTCATAGAGTGCGGTCCGTTTTTCTCTGTTTTGCTCCAATATCCGTAAATCAGACGGGCTCTGCCTCCTGCCCGGCGTTCCGGCGCTTCCGCCTGCGGCGGTGGAGGACCAGCACGGCCAGGCAAAGCACCACAGCCGCTCCCAAGATGGGGAAAAGCAGCCAGGCGGCGGGCTCCTCCGTCTCCAACAGGAGGACCTTGCCCTGGTTGGGCGCCGAAAACACCAGATAGCTGCCGTCCAGGGTGCTGTCCACCCGCTGCCAACTGCCGTCCTGGTAGACCGCCGCGGCGGGCTTCTTCACCCCGTCCGCCCGCAGGCGGACTGTAAGGGTGTCCGCCTGGCTGCCGGTGACGGTATAGCTCCAGGCTGCGTGGGGCGTGCCGCCGTCCACCTCCTGGCCGGGCAGCTCCTCCTGCTGCACGGAGAGGGCCGCGTCAGGGGCAAAGGTGCCCTCCACCAGCAGCTGGGCCACCCCCTCCTGGTCGGACAGGGTGGAGGTGGGGGCGGCAAACTGGGCCTCCAGCACCAGGGAGCGGCGCAGGTCCTGGGTGGGGAACTCAGGCCACTGGCCGTACTGGCCATCCTGTTCCGGGGCCTCCGGCACCTGGCTCAGATCCAGATCGTCCCCGTAGGCAAAGGGGATCTCGGCCACCGTCTGCCCGTTCACCACAAAGCGGTAGGAGAAGGTGAGGAAGTCGGTGGGGATATATGAGAGCTGCGCGAAGGAGGCGAAGTCCAGGCCCTGGGCGGTGCCCGCATAGTCCACGCCGTCCACACCGGCCAGCTCCTCCATCAGATAGCGGTTCCCGGTGAGGGTACCCTCCGCCTGTCCGGCAATGGCCCCCCGGTACTCCCCGTCGCCGTCGGCGCGCACCATGGCGCGGCAGTCGGTGATATCCTGTCCCAGACCGGCGATGCCGCCCAGCCAGCTCCCGCCGGTGAGGTCGGTGAGGGCGGCGCAGCGGATCACCTTGCCCCGGGTGCTCCCGGCGATGCCGCCGCAGTAGTCCCCGCCGGTCTCCACCGTGCCCCGGGCGGCGCAGTCCAGAATGGCCCCGGCCTCACAGCGCCCGGCCACGCCGCCGCCGCACTCATTTTTCACGGTAACGGCCCCGTCAAAGCGGCAGTCCCGCACCACCGCCCGCAGCGTGGCGTACACGTCGCTCATCAGCTTCATGTCCCCCAGGTTGAAGGTGGCCTCCGGGTCGTCTCCCACCTCGGTGGACACGGTGCCCACGATGCCGCCCACGTTGGAGTCCCCCTCCACCGTGCCGGACGCGGTACAGCCCTTCACCAGGCCGGGGCCCTGGTCGATCCCGTCGGTGAGGTCGGTGACGGTGAGCTCCGGCTCCTCTCCCAGCCCGGAGATGGCCTGGCGCACCTCCTCCAGCTGGTCCAGAATGGCCTGGCTGGTGGCGTGGAGGGCGTCGTTGTCCGCCCCGGCGGCCTGGGTCATGCTGTCCACCCGGTCCTGGATGGCGGTGAGCTCCCGGTCGATGTCATCCACGGCGGACTGGGCCTTGTCCCCCAGGGTGTCGGTGTAGCTCTTGAGGAGGTCCCGGATGTGATCGCTCTCACGGCTCACAGTGTCCAGCTCAGCCTGCACCGAGGAGGAGGCCTGGTCCCAGTCCTGATTCAGGGCGGTGAGGGCCCCGTAGAGGGCCTCCTGGGCTTCGTCCAGCTCCGCCCCGGTCTGGTCCATCCCGGCCGAGGTGTGGCGGTAGATGTCCCCCCACTGCCCGGGCAGCTGGGCGGCCAGGTGGGCGGCCTCCTCGGCGGCCCCGGACATGCCGTCGAAATGCCCCTTCAGGTCCAGCGCCGGGAACGGGAGCTGGAGAGCCTGTTCATAATCCCCGGCGGCGATGTACTGGGCCACCTGTTTCAGGTACTGCCGCAGCTGTCCCAGCTCCCGGACCATGGCCTGGCGGTGGGTCGTGATCTGGTCCAGCTGGGTTTGGATGGAGGAGACGGTGTCCTCCAGGGCCTCAATGGACTGTCCCAGGCCGCTGTCCGCCTGGGACATGAGGTCGTCCAGCCGTGTGAGCATCCGGTCGCTCTGGTCCAGCGCCTCCTGAAGGTGGGTGTTCCCCTGGCCGCTGAACTGATCCAGCGCCTCTTGGAGCCCGTCCAGACTGCCGCTGATGGCGGTGGTGTACTGGTAGAGCTGGTCGGACATGGTCCGATAGTCCTCCCGCCCCTCGGTCCCGGCGGCGTGGGTGCGGTCCTGGATGGCGGAGATGGAGTCGTGGACGGCCCCGGCGTCCTCGATCCCCCGGGCGGCCATGTCGCTCAGCTGGTCGGTGAAGCGCTCCAGCTGGGCAAAGAGATCCTCCAGGCTCTCGGAGATCTGCTCCGGGGAGGAGGGACCGTAGGTGAGGCTGGTGTTGGGCTCAAACTGGCCCACCACGCCCCCCACGTCCTTACGGCCGCGGATGGCGGCGGTATTGGTACAGCCAGAAATTTCCCCCGACTGCAGCCCCGCGATGCCCCCCATATTGTAGCCCACATGCTGATAGCCCACCGCGCCGGTGTTGGTGCAGCTCCGAATGGTCCCGCGGGACAGGCCCGCGATGCCCCCCACGCTGGTAGGGGTATCCTGGTCGGCCCTGGTGTTGACCTCACCGGTGTTGGTGCAGCTCTCCACCGTGCCCAGATTCTGGCCGGCCAGGCCGCCCACGTTGGTCACGCCGGTGACCGTGACGGCGCTGGAGCAGGCGGTGAGCACGCCCCCCTCGCCGTTGAGGCCCACCAGTCCGCCCACGTCCTCCTGGGCGGACACCGCCCCCCGGACGGCGCAGTGCCGGACGGTGCCGTAGTTCTCACCCGCCAGAAGGCCCGCCTGCCCGGCGGAGCCCTGGGGCGTCAGCGTCCCCTCCACGGTGAGGTCCGCCACCACGGCGCTCTGAGTCAGGGTGCGGAAGAGACCCACCTTGGAGCCCTTCCCCACAAAGGAGAGCCCGGAAATGGTGTGGCCGTTGCCGTGGAAGGTCCCCTGGAAGATGGGCACCGGGGTGAAATCCGAGCTGCTCAGGTCCAGATCGGCGGTGAGCTCCACCGTGCGGCCCTGGGACCAGGTGTCCCGGGTACACTGTTGGGAAAAGTCCATCCAATCCTGGACGGTGGCGATGGTGACCGTGTCCGCCGCGGCGGCAGCGGGCAGGGTCAGGGTACAGAGGAGCGCCAGTGCGGTCAGAAGGGCGGCTCCCCGCTGGGTGTATTTCATGAATCTTCCTCCTGTTCCGGGGCGTCCAGCTCCTGGTACTTGCTCTCGATGAGGGCGTCCACGCTGCCGTGGAGCACGCCCTTGAACTCGCCGTCCACAAAACCGGCCACATGGCCCCGGATGTGGCCGTCCAGGCGCATGGTGCCCTGGTTGAAGCGCTGCTTGCGGTCCCGGTTGAGGGTGATGGCGGTGCGCTCGATGAGGGCGTCGCCCAGCATGAGCAGCTGGGGCAGCACCGTCATGACCAGGATGATGGAGGTGACGGTGCCCCGGCCCAGGGTCTGGCCCACCGAGCCAATGGTGGCGTCGGTGGAGATGCCCCCGATGAGGAAGCCGGCCACCGCCATGATGGTGCCGGAGGTGAGGATGGTGGGGAAGCTCTGGCTCAGGGCCTCCACCGCCGCCTGCTTCCGCTCCATCTCCGCTTTCAGCTCCAGATAGCGGTTGGTGATGACGATGGCGTAGTCGATGGTGGCGCCCATCTGGATGGAGCTGACCACCAGGTAGCTCAGGAAGAACAAATTGGTGTGGGTAATCACCGGCACCGAGAAGTTGATCCAGATGGAGCCCTGAATGGTAAGGACCAGCAGGATGGGAAGGCCCGCCGATTTGAAGGTGAAGAGCAGGATCACCATGACGAACAGGGCGGTGAGGATGCTGATCTTCATGTTGTCGCCGGAGAAGGAGCTGGCCAAGTCAAAGGCGTTGGTGGAGTTGCCCACCAGGATCACGTCGTCACCGTAGTACTCCTGGGCGATGGCGCGGATCTGGTCCAGCAGGGCATAGGTCTCGTCGCTCTCGGTAGGGACATCGGCCACAAAGACCAGGCGGGACCAGTTCTCCCCCCGCAGCTGCTCCAGGCCCACGTCCAGCTGCTCCTGGAGATCCTCCACCTTGTCCGCCTGCTCCCCGGTGAGGTTCACCACGCCCTTGTCCTTCTGGTCCAGCAGGAACTCAAAGACATCGATGAGGGGGACCGAGTAGTCGTCCGGGTCCTGGAAAATGGCCCCGTACTCCTCCACACTCAGGCCGTAGGCCTGGTAGAGGAGCCGCGCCAGCTCGATATCCACCCCGGCCAACTCGGAGAACTGCCGGGGCGTCATCTCGTCGGTGAGCATCCGGCCGTCCTCCACCTCGATGTTGGCAAGGCCGGTGGCCTGGGTCACCTGGGGGAGCTCCCCTACCCGCTCCAGGACGTTTTTCTCCTTGTTGTAGTCCCCCCGGGGCACCAGCACGGCGATGGTATTTTTCTGGCCGAAGGTGTCGGCCACCTTCTCATCGGCGATGCGCCAGTCGGGCTTGTTTTTAAAGTCGGTGTCGTTGGCGTCAAAGACGTAGTCGCACTGGGAGGAGAGCACCGCCCCGGCTACTACCACCACCAAAAAGATGGGGGGCAGGATGTAGCGCAGGCGGACGATGGCCTTGCCCCAGAAGTTGATCTTGGGCACCAGACTGCGGTGGCGGGTGCGGTCGATGGGACCGCTGAAGAGCATGAGCAGCCCCGGCATGAGGAGAAACACGCACAGCATGGAGCACACGATGCCCTTGGAGAGGACGATGCCCATGTCAAAGCCGATGCGCAGCTGCATGAGCATCAGGGCCACCAGGCCGGAGATGGTGGTCAGGCTGGAGGAGGAGATCTCCACGATGGCCTTGCTCAGGGCGGCAATGTCCGCCTCCCGGGGGTCCAGCCCGTTGTCCCGCTCTTCCATATACCGGTGGCAGAAGATGATGGCGTAGTCGATGGCCAGGGCCAGCTGTAGGACCACGGCGATGGAGTTGGTGATGAAGGAGATGGTGCCGAAGATGAAGTTGGTGCCCATGTTCAGCACCGCCGCCGCCACAAAGACGATGAGGTAGACCGGCACCTCCATGTAGCTCTTGGAGGTGAAGAGCAGCACCACCACGATGACCACCGCCGCGATGGCCAAGATGACGGTCATCTCCTTCTGGAGGCTGGCCGACTCGTCCCGGCCAATCTGGGTGGAGGCGTAGACATCGTAGCCGTCCAGCTCGGAGAGCACCTCATTCATGGCCTCCACCGTGGCCGGGTCGCTCTCCTCCCCGTCAAAGGAGATGGTGAAGAGGGCGGAGGCATTTTTGTAGTGCTCCTCTGTGTCGTCAAAGGCCACCTCGGACACCCCGGGGATGGCTTCCAACCGCTCGGAAAGGTCCAGCGCGGTCTGATAGGTCACGTTGGACACCATCACGTTGGCGCTGCCCAGGGTGATGAACTCCTCGTCCATGATGGTCAGGCCCCGGCGGGTCTCGGTCTGGGCGGGGAGATAGGAGGTGATGTCGTTGTTGACCTGGACCTTGTCGATGGAGGCCGCGCAGAAGAGCACGGCGGCGATAAAGACCAGATAAAAGGCCTTGCGTTTGTCCACGATAAAGCGGGCAACCTTGGTCATGGGACTTTCAGTGCGTGTTTCCTGCATATGCTACCCCTCACGGAATGGGAATGAATTGCTCCAGGTTGGCCAACAGGTGGTCCACGGGGAGCGGGTCGTCGCTGGTGAGCCACCAGCGGATCAGGGAGAGCATGGCTCCCATATAGAAATGGGCGGCCACCTGGGGGTCCACCTGGGGAGAGACCGCCCGGAAGCGGGGCTCGGAGAGCAGCCGGCACAGCTCTCCGGCGGCGCAGTCCTCCAGCGTGCGGGCCCGGGCGTCCGCCCCGCTGTTGGCGCAGGCCCGGTACAGGGTCCGGCGCCGGGCAAAAAACTCAAAGACATTGCGCGCGGCGGTGAGCAGGTACTCCCGCGGCCTCTGCTCCGGGTCCTGGGGCAGGCAGGTGGCGGCGCACTCCCGCTCCATCCCCTCCAGCATGTAGTGCAGCAGCTCCTGCTTGTCGTTGAAGTGGGCATAGAACGTGGTGCGGTGGACCATCGCCTGGCGGCAGATGTCGGTGACCGACAGCTCCTGGAAGGGGCGTTCCTCCAAAAGCTTGGCCAGCGCCTCCACCAGCAGCCTGCGGGTCTTGCGCTGTCGGAGATCCAGATGCTCTTCTGTCTGGTGTGCCATGGTCATTCCCCCCATCGTTGGTGCAGCTATCATATTCCTTTATCCTACATCTGTCAAGATACTATACAAATGTTGTTTATCTTAGAACCCCCGCTCCGGCGGCGCAACATAAAAAAAGAGCGCCGCCCCGAGGGGCGGCGCCACGGTCCGTGTTCACTTCACGCACCGATAGACAACAATGGTAGAGTTTCCTTTTCCCCGCTGCCGCTTGACTTCATACCGCCGGGGAAAGGCCTCCAGAAATTGCGGCAGCTTGGAGTAGCCATAAGTACGGCATTTAAAATCTGGCCTGGCTTTTTTGAGGAAGGAGCCGGCCGCGGCCAGGTTGGCAAAGCCGTTTTCCTGATAGGCCTGAAAGGCGCTTTGGAGCAGCTTGTGGATCTCGTCGATCCCATCCACAGGCGCCTCCTGCTTGTCCGCGGGGGGAGCGGCGGCCGCGGGGGCCTTCTCAGG
>DYBS01000117.1 GCA_019418525.1 Clostridiales bacterium | reverse complement strand
CCCCAGTGCATGGGGCCCCACTCGTTGGAGTAGGGGTGGTACTGGTAGAACAGGTGGCATTTTCCCTGGTAGAGGGAGAAGCCGTTGGGGTCGTTCATCCAGCCGATGGTGGGGGTGGCGTGGAACGCGGGGCGCTCCGCCGCCGGGATGTCTGGCCCATGCTGGGCTTCAAAATCACGTGCCTTCTGCAGTTGCGTGCTAACCATAGAATCTCATCCTTTGATCGAATTTGGGGTGTGCCGCTCAATTCTCTGTCTGCGTGTAGCGGTCATAGGCGGCCTGGTAGACCTGGAGGAGGTCATCCATTCCGCATTTCTTCACCAGGAATTCCTTGTATGCCTCCCACTCCTCGTCGGTGATGGGGCCGCCGCCCTCGCCGCCGTTTTTCAGCCACAGGCCTTCCTGCTCCCGGACGGCGGTCTCAAAGTCCGGCTTGTGCCAGTCCAATGTCTCCATCTCCATGCCGGTGAAGGTGCAGTCCACCGGGTAGACGCTGGTGTCCTTCACATAGGGCATCCAGTCATCCTGGAGCCAGGTCAGGCGGTTGATGGCATTGGGCTCCATATAGAAGATGTCCCGATAGTACTCCGCCAGGATCAGCTTGGGTCCGTAGGTCTCATACTGGTTGCGCAGCTCACCGGCGCTCTTGCCGTACTTCGCCTTGGCCTCCTCATCCGTAATGGACATCCACATGTCGTTCTCGTCCTGGCCGGTGAAGTAGACCCCGATGGGGCCGTAGTGCAGCTGCATCACCGTCTCGCCGTCATACCACTGGTCGAAGAACTTCAGCAGATTGATGGGGCTTTCACACTTGCCGGTGATACACAGCTGGCCGGAGGTGATGGGGGAGCCGGGGCGGATGGTGATGTTGCACACATCCTCATACTGGGTACCCTTCGGGCCGGACAGGGGAGGGAGGAACACGTAGTCGTCGGCATAGTCCCCCATCAGCTCCTCGATGTACCACCAGGTGGACACGCCCACATAGCCCTGCTGGCACTTGGCCATGAGCTGGCTGTCGCTCTGGCTGAACATCTCCACGTCCATCAGGCCCTCGCTGTACCAGTTGTGGAAGTAGTCCATGCAGTCCCGGTAGGCGTCGGAGACGCAGACAAACTCCACAGTGCCGTCGCTCTTCAGGTGCAGGTCGTTGCACACGTCGTTGGGCCAGTTGGTAAAGCCGAAGCCGGCGTAGAAGATGTTCTGGCCCCAGCACCACTCGTCAAAGCCGGTGGACATGGGGATGGTGGAGCCGGCGGCATTTCCATAGTAAGTGTGGGACATGTCGTTGTCCTTGAAGGCCTTCAGGGCATCGTGGAGCTCATCCAGGGTGGTGGGCACCGGCAGCCCAAGCTCGTCCAGCCACGCCTTGTTGATCATGCTGAACTGGGGGATGGTGTAGATGGAATAGGCGTCGTCCAGGTCCGCGCCGATGCCGGCAGTGGTCATCTGCTCGCCGGCGGGGAGGCCGTAGATCTTGCCGTCCTCCTGGGTGATGGCCGCCCGGATCTCCGGGTGCTCCTCCAGGATGGCGCACAGATTGGGCATGATGTCCTCGGTGAGGTAGGGGGTCAGGTCCAGGAAGGTGCCGTCGTCTCCGTACCGGGCCAGGTCGTAGTTGGAGAAGCCCACGCCCATAAAGGCGTCGGGGTACTGGCCGCCGGTGATGCGGATGTTCACCTGCTCGGCCAGGGAGTCGGACATGGTCTCCCAGTTGATCTTGATGCCCACATTGTCCTGGAGCTGGTTGAGTACCTCGTTGTTTTCGTAGCCGCTGGAGAGGGCGGAGATGCCGCCCATGATGTCAAATTCCGTCTGATCGGTGTTGGGGTTGATCTCGCCGTTGTTCACGTCGTTCACCAGCCCGCTGGAGCACCCGGACAGGCCAGCGCCCACCAGGAGGACCGCCAGAGCGGCGGCAAGGCCCCGCTTCCAAGGTTGTTTCATGGTTTTTTCTCCTTTCTCAGCCCTTTACCGCGCCGGCCATAAAGCCCTTCTCAAAGTGCTTCTGGACAAAGGGGTAGATGACCAGCATGGGCACCGCCGCCACGATCATGGAGCAGAATTTCAGAAGCTCGGTGAGCTTGTTGAGCTCCGCGTAGCCGCCGGAGATGGTGGCGGCCTGGGAGGCGGAGGCCGAGCTCTTGATGAGGATGTTCCGCATGACCAGGGGCAGGGGCGAGCCCTTGCCGCCCAGATAGATCAGCGCCGTAAACCAGTCGTTCCAGTAGGCCACCATGGAAAAGACCGCCATGACGGCCAGGATAGGCTTGGAGAGGGGGATGACGATGCGCAGGAAGATCCCCATTTTGGAGCAGCCGTCGATCTGGGCGGCCTCCACCAGATCCTTGGGGATGCTGTTCTGGAAGTAGTTGCGCACGATGATCATATTGCCCACCGCCACACCGCCCGGCAGGAACAGGGACCACATGCTGCCCACTAACCCGGTGCTCTTGACCACCAGGTAGGTGGGGACCAGGCCGCCGCCGAAGTACATGGTGATGAGGAAGAAGATGCTGAAAAACTTCCGTCCCGGCAGGTCCCGCTGGGCCATGGGGTAGGCGGTGATGTAGAGCATGGTGACCGAGAACACCGTGCCGATGACGGTATACTTCACCGAGTTCAAAAAGCCGGAGACGATGTTGGGGTCCTGAAAGACCGCCGCGTAGCCGTCCAGGGTAAAGCCGCTGGGGAAGAGGAAGGTCTTGCCGGCGTACACGTCATAGGGGTCAGAGACCGAGGCGATCAGGACGTAATAGAGGGGGTAGGCCACGATGAGCAGCACCACCGCAGTGATGAGAACCAGGACGATGTCGCTGGTGCGCTCGGACAATCCGGTCCGTTTTTTCATGTTCTCCACCCCCTAGACAAATTCCACGTCCGAGACCTTGGACGCGATCTTGTTGACGATGAGCAGCAGAATGATATTGACCGCCGTGTTGAACAGGCCCACCGCCGTGGAGTAGCTGTACTTGGCGTTTTCGATGCCCTGCTGGTAGACATACACGGCGATGACATCGCTGGTGGCCTTGTTCAGGTCGGTCTGGAGGAGCCACACCTTCTCAAAGCCCACGTTCATCAGGCCGCCCGCGGCCATGATGAGGTTCAGAATGGCCATGGGCAGCAGCTCAGGCAGGTCGATGTTCTTGATGCGCTGGAACACCGAGGCGCCGTCCATCTTGGCGGCTTCATAGAGTCCCGGGTCCACATTGGCCAGGGTGGCCAGATAGATGATACAGCCCCAGCCGGCGTCCTGCCAGATGCCCGAGGCGATGTAGATGGTGCGGAAGGCGGAGGACTCGGTCAAAAAGTCGATGCTGGTGCCGAAGATCAGGTTGATAAGGCCTCCCGAGGGGCTCAGGAAGATGCGCAGCATGCCGCAGACCACCATGATAGAGATGAAGTGGGGGGCATACAGCACCGTCTGGACCAGACGCTTATAGCGCTGGAAACGGAGCTGGTTGATGATGAGGGACAGGATGATGGGGATGGGGAAGGTCCACAGGAGGCTGTACAGGCTGATGAGGACCGTATTTTTGATCATCCGGAGGCAGGTGGGAGAGCTGAAAAACCGCTCGAACCAGTACAGGCCCACCCACTCGCTGCCCGTATATCCCCGGCTGGCTTTGAAGTCCCGGAAGGCGATCTGGATGCCGTACATGGGGATATATTTATAGATGACGGTCAGGACCACCGGGATCAGCAAAAGCAGATAGAGCTGCCAGTTGCTCCAGATCCGGCGGATCAAAGGTTTTCCGCGCAGGGCCAGGGCCCCTGACGCGGGTCTACGTGATTGACTCACATTGTCTCACTCCCTAATTTGAAGTCATTGCATCACATCTGCGCAGTGTTTTTTTCGCCTCTCTTTCCGTGAAACTCGACTGTGCCGGCATATGGGATGTAACGTTTCACATCGGTCTGAAAAAGAGCATCCCGGCGACGGGATGTGAAACGTTACATCTTGATTTAAGCCAATCATACGCCATGATTCCTTTCTCTGTCAAGGCAATTGGCCGGTATTTTTGTTCTTCTCTGTTCTCTATAAAAAATTTACCTCTTTTTTGTGCAAGCTGGAAAGAAGTAAAACAACAGCCCCAATTTTTCAAAAATGGCTTGCAAAAAAACGTTTCATGAATATAATGGAATCAGATTCATGAACTGACGTGAACTGAGCGTGATACGTTTCACGAAAACAGAGGAGGCGGTGCAGATGAGACGGGGTTCCGCTCCAACCATGAAAGATGTGGCCCGGGAGGCAGGCGTGGCGCTGGGCACGGTATCCAAGGTGTTCAACAACGGCCCGGTGGGGGAGGAGTACCGCCAGCGGGTCCTGGAGGCGGCAAAAACTCTGGGCTATCAGGTCAACAACTACGCCCGGGGCTTAAAGACCAACCGGACCTATGCGGTGGCCGTGGTGCTGCCCAACATCATCAACCCCTTCTTTGCCGTTCTGGCTCAGAACCTGTGCCAGGCCCTGACCAAGCGGGGGTACCGGATGTTTTTGTCCATCACCGACTTTGACCCGGAGGCGGAGCAGCGCTACATCCACATGGCCCAGCAGAACCAGGTGGATGGGATCATCGGGCTGACCTATAACCCGAACTTACAGGTGGCAGACAAGGTCCCCTTCGTCAGCTTTGACCGCTATGTGAGCTCTGACATCCCCTGTGTGGCCTCGGACAACTTCGGCGGCGGACAGCTGGCCGCCAAAAAGCTGGTGGAGCTGGGCTGCAAACGGCTGCTGTTTCTGCGCATCGGCTCCCCCGTGGCCGGGGAGTCGGACAAGCGGCGGGACGGGTTTGAGGCCTTCTGCCGCGGAGCGGGGGTG
This sequence comes from Clostridiales bacterium, assembly GCA_019418525.1. Lineage (GTDB taxonomy): Bacteria > Bacillota > Clostridia > Oscillospirales > Oscillospiraceae > Pseudoflavonifractor_A. Next base: position 2,067 of record DYBS01000117.1, on the reverse strand, counting down.
GAACACGACACCCTCTATCTGTGCGACAGCGACGGGTATGAGCCCTTTCGGACGTTTTTAAAGGAGCATATTCACCAGGACCGTCTGGACTACGACGGCATTTTCTGCTGTACCGATATGCTGACGCTGGAGATCCAAAAAATGCTCTCGGAGGTGGGGGTTCACGCCCCCCAGGACGTGCAGCTCATCGGGTTTGACGGCACGGCCGCCCATATGGGCCGTACGCCGGAGTGCTCCACCATCGTCCAGCCCATCCCGCTTCTGGCTGAAACCTGCGTGGACATTCTCCTGAAAGAGGACAAGAGCGATGTGCCCAGTCTGATCTGTCTGCCGGTGAGCTATGCGCCCGGCGGCACCACGCGGGACGGGGAATAACCGGACAGAGGAGGGGGAGAACACATGGCCAGCGAGTATCTCAAGTGGAAATACCGGGATGTGAAGCCGGAGCCGGCGGTGGAGCTGACGCCCCGGCAGAAACGGGCCAACTGGTGGTATTACCACAAGTGGTATGTGTTTCTGGGCGCGGGCGTGCTCGCCCTGGGGGCCTATCTGACGGCCCGAGCCTTTGGCCTCGGGCAGGTGACGCCCGATTATCAGGTGGCCTATGTGGGCTCCGCCGCCCTGCCGGAGGATACAGTGTCCGCGCTGGAGACGTCTCTGGCGGAGCTTGGGACCGACTGCAACGGCGACGGCCAGGTGGTGGTCCGCCTGAACCAGTATGTGATGGGGGACAGCTCCGGCGAGGGGGCCGCGTACGCCTACGCCGGCAGCACCAAGCTGATGGCCGATCTGGATTCCTGCGACAGCTACTTTTTCCTCCTGGAGGACCCGGAGGCGTTTCAGGAGAACTATCAGGTCCTGCGCCGCCTGGACGGGAGCCTTCCGGAGGAGACAGGGGATTATGAGAGCTGCTGCCTCTCCTGGGGTGGGTGTCCGGTCCTCCGGGCGCTGCCGCTGGGGGAGTACACAGAGAAGATCCTGACCCAGGAGATCCGGGGAGACAGCCAGGAGCGGCTCTCGTCTCTTTATGTGGCCCGTCGAGGCTTCTGGACCGAGCGCACGTGTTCTGCTTCGGAAGAGTGCGACGCGCTTTGGGACGAAATCACAAGGGGGAGTGACCGGTGAAACGGTGGAAATATGGGCTCACGGCGCTGCTTTTGACAGGCCTGTTGGGCCTGAGCGGATGCAGTCATTATCCTGAGCAGGCCGCCGATGGGACACCGTGGGACCCCAGTTGGACCATGCTGGGGTCGGTGCTGGGGGTGGAGGAGCCGGGCGGCGGCTTCTCTCTGCTGGACAATTACTCGGTGCTCACCGGGGAGGACATCTACTATGCCGACTGGGCGGCCGGGCAGCCCACCGCCTATACCAACGAGGACGACGAGGACGTGGAGGTCTACGGTGCCCAGATCTATCTGCTTGTGGAGGGGTGCGCGGATGAGACCTATGCCCGACAAAATCAGGAGGACTGGATCGCCCGGCAGCAGGAGATCTATGCGGTGACCGAGACCTGGAGCGAGACCCGCAACGGCCAGGAATACACGCTGCTGTCCTATGAGTGCGGCTCGGAGACCAACCCCTATCAGCGGGGCGTGTCGGCCTTTACCGTCTACGGGAACTATGCCATCAGCGCCGAGCTGACCTGCCGGGAGGATTTTACCGGACAGGAGCGGGAGATCCTGCTCCAGTTCCTGGACGGCTGCCATTACAGCGCTTAAAGGAAAGGAGAATGTGTTGTGGGTTTATTTGTCCATGAGGACCCGTACTATGATCCCGATGTGCGCCAGGTGGGCTTCAACCGCTATAAGCAGCTGCTCTCCTGGCATGCCTTCTCCTGGATCAAGCTCAATCTGCTCACCGTGCTGGGCGCGCTCCCCCTGGCGGCGGGCGTCGGATACGCCATCCTGTCCAGCAGTATTCTGATTCTCATTCCCCTGTCCATCCTGGGGGGGATGATCTGGGGGCCTTTCCTGGCGGGGCTCTACGACGGCATCTTGCGGGGACTGCGGGACGCGCCGGGGCCCTGGGGGGCGGCCTGGAGGGAGAGCTGGCGGCAGAATGGCCGGG
>DYBS01000116.1:1385-6991 GCA_019418525.1 Clostridiales bacterium | reverse complement strand
CCGGGGGCCGGGATTCATCCCTGCTGTAGCGGGTTGCAGGTACAGGGCACCGCTATCTCCCCGACTAGTGCGGCCTTGCCGTGGGCCGGGCGGACACGCCCAGCTTCGGAAAGCTCGTATTTGTTATCATACATCATTTTCTCTCATTTAGCAAGTTCCAATTCAATTTTTGTCCGGCAATTTCCGCGCCCCCCGGGCGGGGGCACCCCCCGCCCGGAATGCGCTCGTTCAGCGGGTGTTGTAGCCGTAGTGCCACCCGTCCCGCCGCCAATCATAGCCGCCCTCTCCATCCAGCCGGATCTCCACGTTGGCGCCCGGCGGCAGGACCACCTGCAAAGCGGTCCTCCGGCCCCGGCGGCACAGCGTAAGACCGTAGGCCCCCGGGGGGAGGTGGCCAAAGCACACCTCCCCGCCGGTGAGAAGGGGCCGCTCGGTCTGCTGCTCCCGCTCCAGGCTCCACAGGCACACCCGGTCCAGCGGCTCCCAGGCACACACCCACACCCGCACGCCGCACCGGCTCCAGCCGGGGAACGCGCACAGATCCCATCGGGCCTCCCCCTCCCCCCGCAGGCAGAAGGGGGCCCCTGCGATCAGGCCTCCAGCTTGGCCTTCACCAGGTACTCGCCGCCGGTGACGCCGCCGAACAGGTATTTCCCGACCGCATTCGTCTTGGTGGTAGCGACCAGCGTCTCCACACCGCCCACGATCTGAAAAAGCCCCACGAAGCACCCGGCCACCGCGTTGCCCTTCTGATCCCGGATGATACCGCTGACAGTGCCGTTATAGGTGCGGGTATCCACCGTCATGATGATGACCATGTTGGAAATGGAGCCGTTCCGGATGGTAGCTGCCATGGGGGCGGCGGCCCGGTAGCCCTCGGCGCTGGCCAGCACGGTATACACCCCGTCGGCCAGGTCATAGAAGGCAAACTCGCCGTCCGCCACCGTATAAGTGGAGGCCACCGCAGTCCCCTGGGCATCCAGCAGGGTCACCTTCACCCCGCCCAGGGGAGTCTCCACACCCAGGCGATCCACCTTCACTACCCCGGCGATGGCGCCCAGAGCCAGGGAGGCGTCGGCGGTACAGGCCAGATTGGCCTGGATGGTGCCGCCGCCGGAGAGGGTCACGCCGAAGGCGTCGCTGAGGAGATAACCCTCCTTGACGGCGCTGACGGTGTAGCTCCCGGCGGGAACTCCGTTCAGGGTGTAGGCGCCGGCGGCGTCGGTCATGGTGTGCTGGAAGGGATGGCCCGCGCTGTCAAAGAGTTTGACGGTAGCGTCGGGGATGGGGTTGGTACCGTCGGTGACGGTGCCGTACACCGTGCCGGACACCCCGGACGCGGGGCTCAGATTCAGATTGATATCAGCCTCCTGCAGGCCGGAGATAGTGAAATTGTTGCTGTATTCCAGGCCATACAGGTCCTGCTTCACATCTGCCATCGCAAACGTACCTCCTGATGTGTTCTGCCCGGCGGGCACTCCCCCACCGGGCACCCGCATTCTATGCCGCCGGCGATTTTTTGGTGCTTCTTTCTATAAAGTCCATATACATTATTGAAAAACACACTAGGGGGATGTTCCCTACGCATTGACACCCATTTATATATGGTTTTATAATGCTAATTGCTTGTAAATCATGGGGATGGGGGGAGCGCCGCATGTATGCGCTCATTCTGGATTGTGACAACACTATGGGCCTGCCCGGCCGGGACGCCGACGACGGTCTGGCCCTGCTCTACCTGCTGGGCTGCCCCGACGTGGAGGTGCTTGGGGTGACCACCACCCACGGCAACGCCCCGCTGGAACTGGTGGATGAGAACACCCGCCGCCTCCTACGGGAGCTGGGCCGGGAGGATATCCCCTGCTACCGAGGCGCGCCCGGTCCTGACGACCGCCGCAGCGAGGCGGCGGAATTTCTGGCCCACACCCTCCGCGCCCGGAAGGGAGAGGTGGCCGTGCTGGCCACCGGCGCCCAGACCAATCTGCTGGGGGCGGCGGAGTACGACCCGGAGTTCTGGCAGAACGCCGCCGCCTTCTCTCTCATGGGCGGGCTCACCGAGCCGCTGCTAGTAGGTGGCAAGGAGATGGGGGAGCTCAACTTCTCCTGTGACCCCCAAGCCAGTCTGGCGGTGGTCACTCGTGGAAAAGACGTGGCCGTGTGCACCGGCACCAACTGCCTCCCCGCCTATCTGGACCGCGCCGAGACCAACCGGGCCCTCGCCGGCTCCGGGCCGGTGGGGGATTATCTGGTCCGGAAGCTGGGCTACTGGTTCGACTACAACCGGGACCATTGGAACCAGGACGGGTTCGTGAACTGGGACACCGTGGCCGCCGCATGGCTCGCCCAGCCGGAACTCTTCGAGACGAAACAGACCGTCATCACCCCCACCGAAGCCTCCATGGCCCACGGGATGCTGCTGGGCGGCGGCGCGTCCCACATCATCACTCTCCCGGTCATCCGGGACGCCGGCGTCTTCCGCGCCCAGGTCTTTGCCCACTGGAAGGCCTCCCGGGTGGACCCCGCCCGGTCCTGACTCAGAAAGGAGTTTTCAGCCCATGTCCATTCGATTTCCCCGCGTCCTGACCGCCGCGGCCCTCTCTGCCGCGCTGCTGGCCGGGTGCGGCTCTGCCACCGCCGACCCCACCCCGGAGCAGACTCTTCCCAGCGACTTCGATTCCCTGGTGGAGCTGGCCCGGGGCACTACTGTTACATTCTATGGCTGGGGCGGCGATGACGCCCGCAACCAGTTCCTCCAGACCACTGTGGCCGACACCTTAAAAGAAAAATACGACATCACCCTGGAGGTGGTGGGCATGGACATCGACGCCATCCTGGCCAAGCTCTCCGGGGAAAAGGGGGCCGGGCAGACAACCGGCACCATCGACATGATCTGGATCAACGGCGAAAACTTCTACTCCTGTAAGGAAAACGGGCTGCTCTACGGTCCCTTCACCCAGGACCTGCCCAATTTCAACGCCTATGTAGACCAGGAGGACACCGAGACCCTCACCGACTTCTGCTACCCCATTGAGGGGTACGAGGCCCCCTACGCCAAGGCCCAGCTGGTCCTCATCCACGACAGCGCCGCCACCCCGGAGGCCCCCACCAGCACCGAGGCGCTGCTGGAGTTCGTCCAGAAATACCCGGGAAAGGTCACTTACCCCGCGCCCCCTGACTTCACCGGCTCGGCCTTTGTGCGCAATGTGGTGTACGACATCTGCGGCTGGGAGCAGTTCCAGGACATGGAGGCCGACAAGGAGACCCTCCGCGCCGCCGTGGCCCCCGCCATGGAGTATTTGCGGGAGCTGAATCCCTACCTCTGGAACGGCGGCGAGACCTTCCCCTCCTCCTCCACCCAGCTCACCAACCTCTTCGCCGACGGCGAAGTGCTGCTGGATATCAGCTACAGCCCCTACAGCCCGGCAGTGAACATCGAAAAGGGCATCTATCCCGACACCGCCCAGGCCTTCCTCTGGGACAACGGCACCATCGGCAACACCAATTACATGGCCATCGCCTACAATGCCCCCAACAAGGCCGGGGCTATGGTGGTCATCAACGAGCTCCTCTCCCCGGAGCTCCAGGCTGCCCAGTACGAGGCCCAGAAAGTTCTCCCCGTGCTGGACGAGGAGAAGCTCTCGGCGGAGGACCAGGCCCTCTTCGACGCCGTGGACATCGGGGACGGCACCCTGCCCCAGGACGCGCTGCTGGAGCGCCGCCTGCCCGAGATGCCCGCCGCCCTGGTGCCCCTGCTGGAGGAGATCTGGACCGAGGAAGTGGTGGGACAGTGAAGCGTCTGGCTCCCCTGCTGCTCCTCCTCCCCTTCCTGGCTCTGATGGGGCTGCTCCTCTGGGCCATGGGCTGCGCCCTGGTGCAGAGTTTGGGGTACATCCCCGCCTTCGGCCTCACCAAGCTCACGCTGGACTACTATCAGGCCCTCTTCACCGACGGGACCCTCACCGCCTCCCTGGTACTGAGCCTGAAGGTGGCCTTTCTGTCGGCCCTCTCCTCCACCGTGCTGGGCACCGCCCTCTGCGCCGCCCTGCTGGCCCTGCGCCGGGGGCGGCGGGGAGCGCTGCTGCTGGTGCGCCTGCCCATCCTGGTGCCCCACACGGTGACCGCCCTCTTCCTCATCGTGCTGTTGTCCCAGAGCGGACTGGTGACCCGGGTGCTCTACGCCGGGGGGCTCATCGGCGGACAGGAGGACTTCCCCTCCCTCCTCTTCTCCTCCGGCGGCATGGGGATGCTGTTGGCCTATCTGTGGAAGGAGATCCCCTTCGTGGCCTATTTTGTGGCCGCCCTCATGGGAAGCGTCCGGGACACGTTGGGGGAGGCGGCCTGCAACCTGGGGGCCTCCCCGGTGCGGGCCTTCTTCCATGTGACCCTGCCGCTGAGTCTTCCGGCCATTTGCAGCGCCTTCCTTATCATCTTCGCCTACGCCTTCGGCTCCTATGAGGTGCCCCTTCTGCTGGGCAGCACCCTGCCCAAGGCCCTGCCGGTGCAGGCCTATCTGGAGTACACCCAGCCCGACCTGCGCCACCGGCCCTACGCCATGGCCATGAACGGCTTCATCCTGCTGGTGAGCCTGCTGCTGGCCCTGGTGTACGCCTGGCTGCTGCGGCGGAAGTTGAATGCCGGGAGGGTGGTGCAATGAGACGAAATCCCCTTCCCGCCCTGGCCGTGGCCGTGGCGGGACTCTGTATTCTGCTGCCGGTGGTGCTGCTGGCGGTGTGGAGCGTGGCCGGGCGGTGGCCCTGGCCGGAGCTGTGGCCGGAAAGTTTCTCCCTGCGGGGGTTTCGGGAGCTCTTTGCCTCCTACAACCACACGGGGGCGCTGCTGCTGTCCAGCGTGGGACTCTCTTTGACTGCGGCGGCTCTGGCCACCCTGGTGGGGGCTATGACTGCCCGGGCCCTGGCCTTCCACCATTTCCCGGGAAAAGGTCTGGTCCGCTTCGGCGCGGTGCTCCCCATCCTGGTGCCGGGCACGGTGCTGGCCATGGGCCTGCACACGGTGTTCCTCCGGCTGGGGCTGGCCGACACCCTGGCGGGCGTGGTGGTGGTCCACGTCATCACCGCCCTCCCCTACACGGTGAGCATCCTCACCGACGTGACCCAGGCCTGCGGCAAAAACCTGGAGGAACAGGCCGCCGTGCTGGGGGCGTCTCCCGCCCGGGCCTTCCTCCACGGCACCCTCCCCGCCCTGGCGCCGGGGCTTCTTTCGGCGGGGAGCATGGCTTTCGCCGTCTCGTACAGTCAATACTTCACCACCCTCCTGCTGGGCGGCGGACAGGTGCGCACCCTGTCGCTGGTGATGGTCCCCTACATCCAGAGCGGGGACCGCACCCTGGCCTCCATTTACGCCCTGCTCTTCGTGGGCTCGGCCCTGGCCGTGTTCGCGGTGCTGGAGGGGCTCATCCATCTTTGGACAGGAGGCAGGAAATGGAACTGAAACTCACCGGCGTCCGCGCCGCCCTGGGGGGCAAGGAGATCCTCCACGGTCTGGACCTCACCGTCCGGGACGGGGAGCTGCTGGCCCTGCTGGGGGCCTCGGGGTGCGGCAAGAGCACCTGTCTCAAAACCATCGCGGGCATCGTCCCCCTCAGCGGC
>DYBS01000116.1:0-1375 GCA_019418525.1 Clostridiales bacterium | reverse complement strand
TCAGCGGCGGGTCCCTCACCCTGGGGGAAGAAAATCTGGCCGCCCTGCCGCCCCACCGCCGGGGCGTGGTGGTGGTCTTTCAGGATTTACGCCTCTTCCCCCATCTGACCGCGGCAGAAAACGTGGCCTTTCCCCTGCGGATGCGGGGCGTGTCCCGGCAGAAGCGGCTGGAGGAGGCCGGGCACTGGCTGGAGCGGGTGCAGCTTGCCGGGCTGGACAGGCGCAAGGTGGGCCAGCTCTCCGGTGGACAGCTCCAGCGGGTGGCCCTGGCCCGGGCGCTGGCCGCCCAGCCCCGGGTGCTGTTGCTGGATGAGCCCTTCTCCAGCCTGGACGAAAATTTACGGGAGGACATGCGCGCCCTGGTGCGCACCCTCCAGGAGCAGCTTCACATGACCACCGTCCTGGTCACCCACGACCGGCGGGAGGCCCTCTCCATGGCCCACCGGGTGGCGGTGATGTTCGACGGGTCGGTGGAGCAGTGCGGCTCCCCCCGGGAGGTCTACGCCGCCCCCGCCACCCGGCGGGTGGCCGACTACTTTGGCGGCGGCGGGTACCTGCCCGGTACCGTGTGGAACGGGGTCTTTTCCAGCGGGGAGCTCTCCTTCCCCACTGCCGTCCCCGACGGGGCCTGGGACGCCTTCCTCCGCCCCGACGCCCTGAAGCTGGGCGATGGGCCCCTCCCCCTCACCGTGGCCGAGACGGCCTACCTGGGCGAGAGCTACCAGACCACTCTCACCGGGCCGGAGGGCTTCCGGCTCTCCCTCACCGCCCCCAAGCCCCTGGGCCCGGTGGGCCAGACCGTCCTCACCGGGGTGGACGGGGGCAAGGCGGTCCTCTTCCCCCACAACATTTAAAAAATGGGAGACAGCTCATGCTGTCTCCCATTTTTTATGCCAGAAAGTCCTGTTTTACGTACTGTTCATACAGCCGGTCCAAAAACTCCGGCGTCAGATAGGCGCAAATTTTTTCATAGGTGAAGGCGTTCTGGATGGGCCGGTCGGGCCGCTGGTATTCCACCCAGGCCATGGCGCACCAGGTCACCCCCCGCAGACAGGTCATGGCCAGATAAGCGCTTAGCCGCTCGGCCATGCCGCCCCGGTCGCCGGGGTCCCCCGCCGCCTCCAGATAGTGCCGGGTAAAATTCTTCATCTCCTCTGGCGTCAGGATACAGTCGGTCTTCCAGAAGGTGGTGGTGGGGGCCAGGAAGTGCCCCAGATCCTGGGCCGGGTCGGCCAGGAGAGGCTTTTCCCAGTCCACCAAAAAGTTGAGCTTTTCGGGGCCGTTGATGAGGAAATTCCCCGAATTGAGCTCGGTATTCACCACCGCACGGGGCGCATGGGGGAAGGGGTCCCCCGCTCCCCGGGGCTCCAGGGCC
>DYBS01000115.1 GCA_019418525.1 Clostridiales bacterium | reverse complement strand
CGGGGCTTCCCCCAGGACCGCACCGCCAAGGTGCTGGGGGTGTCCCAGGTACAGATCTCCCGCATCGAACGCCGGGCCATGGAGCACCTCCGCCGGGCGCTGGCCCCAGAGTAACCGAGAGCGGCCTGCCGAACCGGCAGGCCGCTCTCCTTATATTTAATGTGTCTGTTAACCCAGCGTCATAAAGGCATAGCGGAGGATGAAGATGAGCGAGACGATGGCGGCCAAAGGCTGGATCTCCCGCACCTTGCCGGTGAAGAGCTTGATGAGGCAGAACATGATGAGACCCACGGCCACGCCGTTGGCGATGGAGTAGGTGAAGGGCATAAAGACGATGGTGCAGAAGGCGGGCAGCGCCTCAGTCATGTCGCTGAAGTCCACGTCCCGGATGTTGCTCAGCATCAGGATACCCACAAAGATGAGGGCGGGAGCGGTAGCGGCGCCGGGGACGATGCCCACCACCGGAGCAAAGATGATGGAGAGGAGGAAGAGTCCGGCGGTGACGACGCTGGTCAGGCCGGTGCGGCCGCCCTCGGCGATGCCGGCGCTGGACTCCACCACGGTGGTGACGGTGGAAGTGCCCACCAGAGCGCCCGCGGCGGTGGAGATGGCGTCGGACATGAGGGCCTGCTTCATGTGGATGACCTCACCGTTTTCATCCATCATGCCGGACTGCTTGGCAGCGCCCAACAGGGTGCCGATGGAGTCGAACATATTCACCAGAGAGAAGCTGATCACCAGCATGGCGACCGTAAAGAGGCTGTGGAGCAGGTTCTCACCGGCAAAGAGTCCCGCAAAGTCCAGGTGGAAGAAGGAGACCTCCATAAAATCGGAGAACTTGGAGCCAATGTCAAAGCTGAGGTTGCCCACCTGGGTCACACCCAGGGGGATGCCGGCCAGAGTAGCCACCACGATGCCGATGAGGATGGAACCCTTCACCTTACGGGCATGGAGCACACCCATGACCAGCAGGCCGATGACGGCCACTAGTGCGCCCTTTACGGCGGTGAGGTCGGCGTCGGGGTTCTGCCACTGGGCAAAGTCCACCATGCTGACCAGGGTGGCGCTGTTGCCCACCACCAGGCCGCTGTTCTTCAGGCCAATGATGGTGATGAACAAGCCGATGCCCGGAGTGATGGCGGTCTTGACCGCCTGGGGGATGGAGCGGATGATGGCCTCCCGCAAACCCACCGCCGTAATGACGATGAAGAGGATACCGGAGATAAAGACCACCACCAGCGCCTGGCTGTAACTGTACCCCATGGCTAGAACTACGGTGTAGGCGAAGAAGGCGTTGAGTCCCATACCGGGGGCCTGGGCAAAGGGCAGCTTGGCGTAGAGCGCCACCAGAATGGTGCCGATGAATGCGCCGATGCAGGTGCCAATAAAGACGCCGTTGGAGATCTGGCCGGCCAGTGCCGTGTCGCCCATGATCAGAAAGGGATCGGCCAGGATCTGGGGATTGAGGATGAGGATGTAGGCGATGGAGATGAAGGTGGTCACGCCCGCCAGGATCTCGGTGCGGACGTTGGTACCGTATTTCTGCAATTCAAAATAGCGCTCAATGAAACCGGGTCTCTCAAGTTGCTTTGACATTTTCTGTACCTCCATGTCGATTTTGAGTGTATCATCGCGGTGATTGGCCGACGGTTCACCTCCTGATGGCAAATACAACGGATATACGCTTCTTCAAAATACGGACTCCAGATGGAGTGCAAAAAATGGCCGCAGACAGTCTGACAGTAACTTCCAGTCCTGCTGCGTCCGGGCGCAGGATGGAACTTATAGTCAGCTGTTTGCGGCAGCCGGTAGAGACGTCCGTCCATATCACGGATCTATATAAGCTCAGGGTACTATATTGTAAGTTTATATAAGATAAGAGAAAAATAGAACCTCCTTTCTTGTGATTTTCACCATAGTACCACCATAAAATATTTTTGTCAAGAATAATTTTTAGATATTATGCGCATGAGAGTTGGAAAATAGACGAGGTAGATTGTTGAATTTAACTTATCACCCTGTTTTTCGACCAACTGGAGAACTTGACGTTGACAACAGAGGTTTGTCGTGATAAACTTCACTCAGATGGAAGGTTTATTGCGACAAACCTCTTTGCGTTTGGAAAGGAGAACACCCCATGGAGGACTGCAAGCTCTTTGACGCCGAATATCGCCTGATGGACCTGGTGTGGAAGCACCAGCCCATCAACTCCACCGCCCTGTGGAAGCTCTGCCAGGCGGAGCTGGGGTGGAAAAAGCCCACCACCTTCAACCTCATCCGTAAGCTGGGGGAGCGGGGCATTCTGAAAAACGAGAACGCCACCGTCACCGCCCTGGTGGCCCGGGAGCAGGTCCTGCGCCGAGAGAGCGAGGAGGTGGTGGAGCGCTCCTTCGGCGGGTCGCTGCCCAGCTTCGTGGCCGCCTTTCTGAGCGGCAAGCGGCTGTCCCACCAGGAGGCGGAAGACCTGCGCCGCCTCATCGACGAAAGCGAGGGGCACGATGCATGACGTATTTTTGAAACTGTGCCAGATGAGCCTCACCGCCGGGCTCACCGCCCTGGTGGTGCTGGCGCTGCGGGCGGTGCTGGTGAAGTTGAAAGCCCCGGCGGTCCTCCGGCTGCTGCTGTGGGCGGTGGTGCTCTTTCGGATGGTGTGCCCAGTGAGCTTTTCCAGCGTATGGAGCCCGGCGTCCCTCCTGGAGGCAGCGGCCCCGGAGCCGGTGGAGCAGACCGCACCGGTCACCGAGACCCGACCCGTGACCGAGACTGCCCAGCCGGTGGAAAACCAGCCGGTCCCGGTCACCCCGGCAGGGGAGACTCTGCCGGATGACACGACGGTGGAGGTTTCCACCCTGGAACCCACGGTGACCGTCCAGAAGAACATTCCCATTCTGGAACTGCTATGGCTGGCGGGAGTGCTGGGGCTGTGGGGCTGGTTCGCCGTGCAGCAGCGGAAGCTCCAGAAAGCCATGGCTACCGCGGTCCGGGTGGCTCCCGGCGTGTGGGAGAGCGATCAGCCCGGCCCGCCCTTTGTGCTGGGACTGGTTTCTCCCCGCATCTACCTGCCCACGGGGCTGACTGAGCCTGACCGGAGTTATGTGCTCGCCCATGAGAGCCTCCACCTGCGCCGGGGGGATTTCATCTGGAAACCCCTCTTCTTCCTGGCGGCGGCGGTCCACTGGTTCAACCCGGTGCTGTGGATCTCCTGGCGGCTTTTCTGCCGGGATCTGGAGGTCTCCTGCGACGAGGGGGTGCTCCGCGCTCTGCCGGAGAAGGAGAAAAGCGGATACGCCCGGGCTCTCCTCCACCTGGCAGCCCCGGAAACCGCCCGCCTCCCAGCCGCCTTCGGGGAGCACGACGTGTCCCGGCGGGTGAAGGGAGCCCTCGCCTATCGGAAGCCCGCCCTGGCGGCCGCGGTGATCCTGGCCGTCCTGGCGGTGGGCGTGGGGCTCTGGCTGTGCGCCGACCCGGCCCAGGGAGAGCTCCCGGAGCAGCCGCCCACCATCACCCTCTCCACCGACCGGGACTCGGTGGAGCTCACCGCAGTGGAGTGGGACGGAGAGACGCCCCCCGACCCGGCGGAGCTGCTGGAAAACGCCCCCCGCCTGGTGGACGACACCGCCTGGAGCCACGGGGCCAGCGTTACCTTTGGCGGGGAGCCCTACCCCGACAAGGGGAACTTTACCGACTACCTCCTCCAGGGGGAGGAGTGGGTGGCCGGGCACAGCGCTGGCATGACCTTCAGCCTGGTTTTGTATCCCCGTGAGGACTCCGACGGCAGCGGGGAGCCCGAGGAGCGGGGCGTGGTCTTTACTTACACCTGGAAGGAGGGCTTTACCAGCCGCTCAGCTACCTACGCCTTCCGCCTGGCAGTGCCGTCGGTGCAGCCCGACCAGGAGTGGACCGAGCCGCTGGTCTACGCCGGTGGGAGGCGGCTGGCGGTCTATGATGAGGAGTACGCCCCGGATTTTAAGGAGCTTATGATGCAGACCGAGGTGATCGGCGTCCCCATGGACAGCATCATCACCGTCAATGACCCCACCGAGCCCTTCCAGCGCACCGAGGCCCGGCTCTATCTTCTGACCGAGGACGGCATGGAGTTGGGCCACGAGATGGTGGGCGGCAGCAGCGACAGCGGCGGGGAAGCGAGCCACCGCTCCTCCTTCAGCTTCCCGGTCAACGCCGCCGAGCGGGGCTGGCCGGAGGACGAATACCTCATGCTGGGCCTGGAGGTGGTCTACACCTGGGCCGACGGCAGCACCTCCACGTTCCGCTCGGCCTTCCGGGCGGTGCCGGCGGGGCTGGACCTGCTGGATACACTTTCGATCCCCAGTGACGCAGAGGCCACCCTCCTGTGGCAGGACGGGGCCTTGGCCCTGGCGGCGGTGGCCCGGCCCAATGACGCCACGGTGTACCACACGGACAACGGCGGCCTGGACTGGACTGTGATCTACGACCTTCCCCAGCCTCCCTACCGGGATACGGTCTGGGACGCTATCTCCATTACGGCCCAGGGGGATCAGCTGGTGATGGAGCGGCGCAACCGGGACACCGGAGAAATCCAGCAGCTCTACGCCGACCGGACCTATGCCCTCAACTGGGTGGCCCAAAAGCCCATTGCGGACCTGGGGACGGTCACGCCGGAGGATGTCCCGGCATACAGCGCCACTGAGTGGATGGACACCTGGGGTCTGGACCCGGTGGTGCGACTGTATCCCACCCCGACCATGTATGGGGAGGATACCACCGGTGTGACGGTCTGCGTGTGTAATTACACCGTCAGCGGCCGGAGCGAGGTGGGCGTGCTGGTAAACGGCGTGCTGTCTTGGTTTGATGCGGGAGGGGGGGAGTACGCCCTGTATGGGCAGCACGCCTGGGCTGCGCCTCAGTGGGCCGATCTGGACGGGGACGGCACCGACGAGCTCATCATAACCCGCTATGACGGCCACGGAACCGGGATATCCTTCACCGCACTCCATGTGCTGGAACCGACGGGGGACGGCCACTATACACAGACGGCCTCTTTCTCCCTCCAGGGGGAGAGGGAGCTGGAAGAGGCCGCCGCGCAGCTGCAAACATTGGGATATGACCGCTACTACATTGGTTACCAGTGTCACTTCCCCGATCCCTTCACGGTAGAGTTGGGCGTGTACGACCCCGACTCGGATTATCCTCTGGACACTTGCGGGACGCTGAGCTGTAAGCTGGTCTACGACGGGCACTCCATCACCCTGGCCGACCCGGTCTATGCGGAGAACCCGTACTTTGCCGGATAGTCCTTGCTCCCCGCCCCATCCGGTGGTACACTGGAGCAAAAGGGGGGAGGACGATGAACCTGACATACGGGGGCGGCCGGGTCCTGGCCTGCTGGTTCAGCGCCACCAGCACCACAAAAGCGGTGGTGCAGCAGAGCGCGGCGGCGCTGGCGGAAACGCTGGGTGCGCCGCTGGAGCACTTCGACTTTACCTTGCCCCAGGTCCGCACCGCGCCGCCGGAGCTGAGGCCGGGGGATGTTGCCGTGGTGGGCCTGCCGGTGTACGCCGGGCGGCTGCCCAATGTGCTGCTGCCCTATCTGAACACCTGGGAGGGGAACGGCGCGGCGGCGGTGCCGGTGGTGGTGTACGGCAATCGGAACTTTGACGACGCCCTCATGGAGCTGCGGGAACTGCTGGAGAGCCACAACTTCCACACCTTTGCTGCCGCCGCCTTCGTGGGGGAGCACGCCTTCTCCACCACCCTGGCCGCCGGGCGGCCTGATGAAAACGATTTAAAGGAGGCCGCGGACTTTGGACACCGAGCGGGCCTGGCCCTTTTGAAAGGAGCAGTCTCGCCGGTGGAGGTACCGGGCAACTGTCCCGTGGGGCCCTACTACCAGCCCCGGGACCGGGCGGGGAACCCCATCGACATCCGGAAGGTGAAGCCCAAGGTCAACGGCTCCTGCGACCGCTGCGGAAAGTGCGTTGCCCTGTGCCCCATGGGCTCCATCGACCCGGGGGACGTGAGCAAATACACCGGCATCTGCATCAAGTGCGGGGCCTGTATCAAGGGCTGCCCGAAAAAGGCCCGGTACTACGACGACCCGGGCTACCTCTATCATAAGGAGGAGCTGGAGCTGGGCTATCCCGGCCGGGCTCCCATCTGGCGCAGCTTATAAACAAAAACCGGCCCGGCATCCATTTCGGACGCCGGGCCGGTGCTGTTTTCCCGTTGAAGAGAGTTGAAAGTTTCTTTTGCCTACTTTTCTTTTCAAAGAAAAGTAGGTCAAAGAAAAGTAGGTTAGAGGCGCTTCCACACCGCGCCGCCGGGCACGTCGGTGAGCTCGATGCCCATGCCCTTGAGTTGGTCGCGGATGGCGTCGGCCTCGGCCCAGTTCTTGGCCTTCTTGGCCTCGTAGCGGCGGAGGACCAGCTCGTCGATGGCGCTGTCGCCCTCGCCGGTGATGGTGTAGCCCCCGGCGGCCTCAGTCTTGGCCTGAGCGGCGGCCTGCTTGCGCAGCTCCTCCGCCTTCTTGATCAGATCCAGGCTCAGCACCTGGTCGAAGTCGGCCAGAATGGCCAGGCGGGTGGCGTCGTTGGTCTTGGCCTTCAGCGCGTCGTAGAGGGCGGTGACGCCCATGGAGGTGTTCAGGTCGTTGCCCACCTGGTCCAGGAACTTCTGGCGGTACTCGGCCACCACGGCCTCATCTACCGCGCCGTCCTCCGGCTTCAGGGCGGCCACCCGTTTGATGAGCTTGTTGTAGGTGACCTTGGCGTTGTCCAGGTTCTCCCAGGTAAAGACCAGACCCTTGCGGTAGTGGCTCTGGAGGCAGAACAGGCGGTAGACCAGGGGGTCATACCCCTTTTCCTCCAGCAGGGAGACGGTCAAAAATTCGCCCTTGGATTTGCTCATCTTGCCGGAGCTGGTGTTCAGGTGGTGGACATGGAACCACTGGGGGCACCAGGGGTGGCCCAGGTAGCTCTCGCTCTGAGCGATCTCGTTGGTGTGGTGGGGGAAGGCGT
>DYBS01000114.1 GCA_019418525.1 Clostridiales bacterium | reverse complement strand
CTTTGCAAAGAAAGCGGTGCTCCCGCTGAGCAAGCGGCCCGCGCGGCGAGCGCAACTGTTCCGGGCTTCCCGGAAATAAAGCAGCCCCGGAACTCCAAAGAAGCTCCGGGGCTGCTTTTTGTTTTCATAGAATCGTTTAATAAGCGGTCCAGCCGCCGTCGGTGGCGAAGGGCACACCGGTGACATATCCGGCGTCGTCGGAGGCCAGATAGAGGATGGCGCCCACCTGCTCCTCCGGGGTGGAGCTGCGCTTGAGCAGGGCGGTGGTCTTGCCGCCGATCATGGTCTCGGCCTTGGCCTCCTCCAGGCTCTTGCCCGCAGCCATGGCCGCCTGGATTTTTTGCTGGATCTCCTGGGCAGAGGCGGCGGTGAGAGGTGTAGCGGTGTTGGCCGGGTTCACCGAATTGACCCGGATGTTGAAGGGGGCCAGATCGTTGGCCATGGCCTTGGTCAGGCCGTTGACGGCGTGCTTGGAAGTCACATAGGCGCTGGAGCGGTAGAAGCCGGTCAAGCCGGTCACCGAGCCCACATTCACGATGGCGCCGCCCTGGCCCCGGGCGATCATCCGCTTGGCCTCCTCCCGGCAGCAGAAGAAGATACCGTTCAGATTGGTGTTGATGACCCGGTTCCACTCCTCGGTGGGCATCTCGTCGATGCGCTCGCCGTGTCCCACCACGCCGGCGTTGTTGATGGCGATATCCAGGGGGCCCACTTTGGCGTCGATCTCGGCAAAGAGCGCCTGGACCGCCTCCTCCTTGGTCACATCGGCAGCCAGGAAAATCGCCTTGCCGCCCTTCTGGAGGATCTCGTCCACCACAGCCTGTCCCCGCTCGACATTGCGTCCCACGACCACCACAAAGGCGCCCTCAGCCGCAGCCCGCAGGCAGGCGGCCTTGCCGATTCCGGAAGTACCGCCGGTGATGAGCATGGTCTTTCCGGCAAAGCGGTTTTCAAATACGTACATGAGCTTCCCCTCCTTTAAATTGGTTGGCTATATTATATACTATTAAGTTTATTTTAGCAACTATAAGTTCCAATTTACTTCTATCTGCCCGCAAAATTTTTTGTATTTTTTTAAAATTTCCTCTTGCATTTCCCGGAGACATGCGCTATAATAATCAGCGTTGCAGCGGTGAGCTGCTGCGGTTGACAGAACTGATCCGGGTGTAGCGAAGTTTGGTATCGCGCGTGGTTTGGGACCACGAGACCGCAGGTTCAAGTCCTGTCACCCGGACCAATATGCGCGAGTGGTGGAATTGGCAGACTCGCTAGATTCAGGTTCTAGTGTGCATTACGCACGTGCGGGTTCAAGTCCCGCCTCGCGCACCATTAAAAAATAACCACACCCCTTTCGGGTGTGGTTATTTTTATGACTCTGGCAAATTCTAAGGGAGGATGACCTCACATGCGAATGAGAAAAAAGCCCAACCTGGACGTGCGCATGGAGCGCTGCGAGGAGCTGCTCATCCGGGAGCCGGAAGCCTGGAAGGGCCGCTGGCGGGAGCTCAAGCCTGACGCCGACGGCCTCCACCTGGAGATCGGCTGCGGCAAGGGCCGGTTTACCGTGGAGACCGCCCGCCTCCACCCCAATACCCTTTTTATCGCCGTGGAACGTGTGGCCGATGCCATGGTCATCGCCATGGAGCGAGCCCGGCAGCTGGAGCTCAGGAACGTCTTTTTCATCGACGCCGACGCCGCCCGGCTGCGGGACTACTTCGCCCCCGGCGAGGTGGACCGCATCTACCTCAACTTCAGCGACCCCTGGCCCTCCAACCGCCACGCCAAGCGCCGCCTCACCCATACTGATTTTCTGATGCGCTACCGCCTGGTACTCCGGGAGAATGGACAGATCCACTTCAAAACCGACAACCACGATCTCTACGAGTGGTCTCTCTTCCAGTTCCCCAAGGCGGGCTACACCCTCTCGGAAGTGACGCGGAACTTGCACGAGCACGGCATCCAGGGCGTGATGACCGACTACGAGGAAAAATTCTACAATCTGGGCACCCCCATCAACCGCTGTGTGGCCACCATCGGACCCCTTCCGGCGGAAATGGAAGGCTGGATCGACCCCTTGGACAAGCCCCGTGACCACTCCGAGGAGCTTGTGTAAAGATTTTGTAAAAACCTTGTAATCTATTTGATTTTTCTCTTGCATGGTAGGATGGATTTTGGCATAATAGCAGTCGTGATGTAAAAACTTCATAAAATCGCGGTAAAATTTAATCGCAGAGAGAAGGAGAACTTCAGACATGCAACTGGAAGACATATTCATGCTCTTCGGCGGCCTTGCCCTCTTCCTGTACGGAATGACCCTGATGAGCACCGGACTGGAGGTGGCGGCCGGCGACCGGCTGAAATCCATCCTGGAGCGCCTCACCTCCAACCGCCTGCTGGGTATGTTGGTAGGCGCCGGAATCACTGCCGTGATCCAGAGTTCATCCGCCACCACGGTCATGGTGGTGGGCTTTGTCAATGCGGGACTCATGTCTCTGCAGCAGGCGGTGGGCGTCATCATGGGTGCCAACATCGGCACCACCGTCACCGGTCTGCTCATCGCCCTGGACATCGGTCTTATCGCCCCTCTCATCGCCTTCGTGGGCGTCGTTATGGCCACCATGGTCAAGAACCAGAAGGCCAATTGCATCGGCCAGATCGTGGCCGGTCTGGGCATCCTGTTCATCGGCATGGATCTGATGAGCTCCTCCATGGCCCCTCTGCGGGATTATGAGCCCTTTGTGCAGCTGCTCACCAAGTTCTCCAACCCCCTGCTGGGTATTCTGGCCGGCGCCCTCTTCACCGCCCTGGTGCAGAGCTCTTCGGCCAGCATTGGCATTCTCCAGGCCCTGGCCATCAGCGGCGTCATCGGCCTGGACAACGCCGTGTACGTCCTCTTCGGCCAGAACATCGGCACCTGCATTACCGCTTTCCTGGCCGCCCTGGGCGCCAACCGCAACGCTAAGCGGGCCACCCTCATCCATCTGATGTTCAACGTCATCGGCACCTGTATCTTTACCCTGATCTGTATGTTTACCCCCTTTGTGTCGATCATCCAGAACGCCATGCCCGGCGCAGTAGACGCTCAGATCGCCACCACCCACATCATCTTCAATGTGGTGACCACCTTGATCCTGCTGCCTCTGGGCAATGTGCTGGCCGATGTGGCCTGCCGTATCCTCCCCGACCGCCCCAAGCCCCAGGAAGAGGGTATCTTCTCCCTGTCCCTGGTAGACGATCACGGCATGGGCTCCACCGCCATCGCCCTGCGGGAGCTGCACAAGCAGCTCACCGCTATGTATGCGATGGCCCGTGAGAATGTGGAACTGGCTTTTGACGCTCTTCTGGACCGCAACGAGGAGAAATTCAAGCGGGTCAGTGAGCAGGAGGAAGAAATCGACCTCTACAACGCTGAGATTACCCGCTGTGTGGGCCGCCTGTCCACCCACGAGATGGCCCCCGCCGACTCCGACCGCTTCAGCCGCATGCTCATCATCTGCGGCAACATCGAGCGCATCGGCGACCACGCCATGAATATGGCCGAGTATCTCCTCCCCCTGGAAAAGCGCAACCTGAAGCTGGACCAGGACACTACCAATGAGCTGCTCAACCTGCGCACGCTGGCCACCCACGCCCTCATGGCCATCGACTTCGAGGACGACAAGCCCTCCCACCGCCAGCGTACCCTGGACACGGTCTCTCTGTTGGAGGTGGACAGCGATGAGAAGAACCAGCAGTACCGTTCTGCCCAGATTGAGCGGATGAAGACTGGTCACACCGACCCCGAGGTCAGCATCCTGTACAGCGAGATCCTCACTGACATCGAGCGTCTGCTGGACCACACCCTCAACATTGCCGAGGCCCTGAACACATAAACCGCTCCTGCGAGGCCGGACCCAAAAGGTCCGGCCTCTTGCATTTTTCAGGGACGCACCGTATAATCACATTGTTAACGCATGCTTACAGGAGGGATTTCCATGAAAACAGGCGCCATCCTCGTGGATGCGGGCACCGAAACGCATACCGACCTTCTCCCCCTCTCCCCCGCCCAGCGGCTGACCCGCACCCTCCAGAACGCGGGCGTGTGCCACATCGTCCTGCTGACTCCTCCCACCTGTCTGGAGACACTGGAAAAGCGAATGGCCCACTGGGGGGTGTTGTGTCTCCCCGACCATATCCAGGGCCGTACCGCCGCGCTGGAATACCTGGGCGCGCACTGCGGCCAGCTGCTTCTGGTCCCCTCCGATGTTCCCTTCGTCTCTCCCGCCACAGTGGCGGCGGTGCTGGAATGTGGGCTCGCCCCGGTCCGCCCCCGCTGTCAGGAGCTGGACGGCTGGCCCATCCTGGTCCCTGCCGACTACTTCTCCGCCCTGCTCCACGCGGATTTGCTGGACCCCCGCTTTCCGAGCGGCCCGGCGGCTATCCTGCCCGCAGAGGATGAGGGCGCCCTACGGGAGTCCCTGTACGCCGGCAAGTGGCCCCAGCTACGGTCCCACCGCCGGACGGAGGACATCCATCCCACGGTAAAGCTGCGCCTGTGCGGAGAGCGCCCCTTTCTAGGCCCCGGCGTGGCCCAGCTTCTCTCCCTCATTGACATCACTGAGTCGGTGCGCATGGCCAGCCAGCACATGGGGATCTCATACAGCAAGGCCTGGAAAATGATCTCGGTGCTGGAGGAAGAGCTGGAGGAGGCGGTGGTGCTGCGGTGTCAGGGGGGCAAAAACGGTGGCTCAGCCCGTATCTCCCCCTTTGGGCTGGAGCTGCTGGAGAAATACCGTCGCCTGGAGGAGGAGTGCCAGGCCTTTGCCCGGACCCGCTTTCACGCACTCTTCGGGGCGGAGCCGGACGGCACGAAAAGAAAGGTTTGACAAGCTGCCCCGGTATGCCCTATAATATGAAACAATGAGTCTGATTTTTGAAAGCGGCCGCTCTGCGGCCGTCTTTTTCGACAGGCAACTGGTTTTAAAAAACCATTCCTTTCCTTCTCTGGAATAAGCCGCTGTGCGGTTTATTCGCGCGGAGGTCTCCGGCGGAGCCAATGGGGCTGGCGCCGCCGTGGGGTTCTCGCTCCTTCCGCGCATATGTGGAATCCCTCTCTCGACAGAAAACGGCCGGAGCACTATGCTCCGGCCGTTTTCTGTCGTTTTCTTCTTTTAGTAATTCTTGGCCTGCAGCTCAAAGTAGGCCTGGGGATGGGCGCACACGGGGCAGACCTGGGGGGCCTCCTTGCCCACGTGCAGGTGCCCGCAGTTGCGGCACTTCCACACATAGACGTCGCCCTTTTGGAACACCATGCCCTCTTCCAGGTTCTTCAGCAGGGCCAGATAGCGCTCCTCATGCTCCTTCTCGATCTTGCCAACGCCCTCAAACAGGAAGGCCAGACGGGTGAAGCCCTCCTCCCTGGCGGTCTCGGCCATCTCCTTGTACATCTGAGTCCATTCCTCGTTCTCACCAGCGGCGGCGGCCTTCAGGTTGGCGGCGGTATCGCCGATGCCATCCAGCTCCTTGAACCACAGCTTGGCGTGCTCCTTCTCGTTGCCGGCGGTCTCCTCAAAGATGGCCGCGATCTGCTCGAAGCCCTCCTTCTTGGCCTTGCTGGCAAAATAGGTGTACTTGTTGCGGGCCATGCTCTCGCCGGCAAACGCCTTCCACAGATTGGCCTCAGTCTTGCTGCCCTTCAGTTCCATAAAGTCGGTCTCCTTTCTATACGGGTACGGGGCCTTTAGCCCTCGCCCTTCCAGTATCCGTGCAGATTGCAGATCTCGTAGGCCTCCACCTTGTCCGCGCGGGTGAAGGTCTTCAGCACCGGCTCGTCGCCGGGCTTGGGGAAGTGGAGGGTGACGGTATCCTCGTCCACCGCCGCAATGAGGGTGATGTAGTGCTCCGGCAGCATGGGGTGGGCCACCTCGCCCACCTTCACGGTCACCATATTGCCGCTGCCGTGGGGCTTGCGCTCCACCGCGGGCACGTGCTTCTCCAGCGCGCCGTCGGTGGTGTTGGGCTTCATCTCACTCATGGGCTCCCCGCAGCAAATGACGGGCACGCCCTTGTCCACCACTTTAAAAATAACGTTGCCGCAGTGGGCACAGCGATAGAGTTTGAATTCCATCTTCTTTCCTCCTTTGACTTTTTATGATGTTTTGGGTAAATCCTTGGACGCCCGGCACCGGGCGCAGCAACCGTGGAAGAGCAGCTCGTGCCCCTCTACACGGTGTCCACTGGACTGGTTCACTTTCTCGTCCAGCTCCTGGCAGTAGGGCAACTCCAGATCGTACACCGCGCCGCACTCGTCACAGCGGAAGTGACAGTGGGGCCGGGTGTTGCCGTCGTAGCGCTCTACCGGGAAAGCCATGCGGGTGATTCTCCCCTCATTGGCCAGCAGATTCAGATTGCGGTATACCGTGCCTAGGCTCAGAGTAGGATTCTCCGGCTTGAGCCACTGGTAGACCATCTCCGCCGTGGGATGCTCCGTCGTATCCATCAGTGCCTGATAGATGAGCTCCCGCTGGCGGGAATAGCGTTTGCCGTTCATGGCGGCCTCCCTTCTCCTCTTATTAGTAACCATTACTGTTATTAAAAATATAACATGTTTCTCTGCGTTTTGCAAGTGTTTTTTCTGTCTTTTTTTCCGTATAAATCTGCCTGGGGCGTGGCACGCTAGTGTCAGCGTGAACCCATGTCATTTTCTCACCGAAGAGGAGACTTTGTTATGAAACGTATCCTGATCCTGTGTACCTTGACCTGTGTTTTGCTGCTGGGGCTGACCGGCTGCTTCGGCAGCAACAGCACCCCCTCGCCCAGCCCCACGCCCATGGTCACGCCCACTATCACCCCGGATGTGTCTCCGGATGTGTCCCCGGATGTTACGCCGGACATGTCCCCGGACGTCACACCCGATACCACTCCCAAGCCCAGCAGCGCGATGGAAAACGCCGCTGACGATATGGGCAACGCCGCACGCTACGCCGCTGACGACGCGGGCCGGCTGGTCCGGGATGCCGCCGAGGGCGTGGGTGATGTGGCCCGGGACATCGGCAACGGGGTGAAAAACGCTCTGAA
>DYBS01000113.1:6108-7074 GCA_019418525.1 Clostridiales bacterium | reverse complement strand
GGGGGGTGCGGATGGGCCAGCGCTGGGCCAGCTTCAGGGGGTGGACCTGACCCAGCCGGTCGGTGAGCTCCACCAGGGTCTCCTCCACGTTGTAGGAGCCGCTGGGCAGGACCTTGGTGACCTTGCCGGACACCCCGGCGGGCACCAGACAGCGGTGGGTGATAAGGGTGGTCTCAGGGCACTGGGCGTAGCAGTCGCCGGGGCGGAGGGTGTCTCCCTCCTTCACCAGCACGGTGGTGTCCCACTGCTTCTCCAGGTCCAGGGTGGGGACGTTGATGCCCCGGTGGATGAAGGGACCGCTCCGGTCGGCGATGACCGAGAGGGGCCGGGCGATGCCGTCGAAGATGTTGTGCAGCAGGCCCGGGCCCAGCAGGATGGACATGGGCGCGCCCTGGCTGACCACCTTCTGGCCGGGCATGAGGCCGGAGGTCTCCTCGTAGACCTGGACGGTGGTGGTGTCGCCGTCCACGCCCACCACCTCTCCGATGAGGGCCTCGTCACCCACGTTGACCATGTCCATCATAGCCAGGCCACGGCCGCCCTTGACGGTGACGACGGGGCCGTTGATCCCGTAGATCGTATAGCTTTGCATCGGTTACTCCTCCTTTGCAGGCGCGGCCAGGAGGTCGGCGTCGTCGCTGAGAGACAGCCCCACCACACGGGCAAAGTGCCCGTCCAGACCGGCCATGGCGCAGTCGAAGGAGGCGTCGGCCCGCAGGCCCAGGGCGTCGGACCGGACGATGAGGCCGCCCAGACGGATGGGGCCGGCCTCCACGGTGATGGGCCGCCCGGCGGCGGCGCGCAGGTCCTTGGCCAGGGGCAGGTCCTCCTCCCGGAGGGTGACTACCACGTCCTCCGCGCCGGGGAGGGCGGCCAGGGACTCCTTCAGCAGCTCCTGGAGGCGCTGGCGGTAGGCGGGGGTGCGGGTGAAGGCGGCGATGCGCTCCCGCACCAGGGCAAAGACCT
>DYBS01000113.1:291-6098 GCA_019418525.1 Clostridiales bacterium | reverse complement strand
GATCTCCTCCCGGCGGCGGGAGAGGGCGCGCTTGTTCTCCAGCAGGCGCTGGGAGACCTTCCGGCCCTGTTCGCCGCGGATGCGGGAGACCTCGCCGTGGATGTACTCGTAGGCCTCCAGGAGCACCCGGTCCTCGGCACTCTCCAGGGCCGCGTCGTGGCGCTTTTTCAGCTCGTTCAGGGTGCGCTCGTTCTCCGCCGTGGCCTCGGCCAGCAGGATGGAGGTAAAGCGCTCCAGTTTTTTGGACAGTTCAGGCATAGTGATTCCTCCAGAGGTGGAGTTGGACAGGGCGGCCTACAGCTTGACGCCGATGGCCTCCCGGATGTAGCGGGTGATGGAGTCGCTGGCCCGGCCCACGCTGTGCCGGTCGGGGATCTCGATGACCAGGGGGCGGTGGGCGGTGAGCTTCATGGGGGCGATGAGGTCGGCGCACACGCCGGCCAGATGCTCGGTGATGAGGAGCACGCCGATCTCCGGGTCGGCGGCGGCGGTCTCGATGGCCTTGCGGGCCTCACCGGGGTCCCGGCACACCGCGCCCTCGATGCCGGCCAGACGCAGGCCCACCTGGGTGTCGATGCTGTCGGTGATGACGAAGTATTTCATAAAAACCTCGCAGAGTTTCCGCCGCAGGCGGAAAGAAAATCTGAATTTGTGCGGAGCAGGACATGTGCCTGCGCAGCACACCGCTGCTTGCCCGCACAGGCGGGCAACCGCCTTTGCCATGCAAAGGCGAGGGGGGTATCAGGGGCATTGTGCCGCCGCGCGGCGCGGTGCCCCTGTATCTAGGGGGGACAGCGTCCCCCCTGGACTTCGCCTTTAGGCGAACAGCAGCAGCAGCGCCACGATCAGGCCGTACAGGGCCACGCCTTCGGCCAGACCCACGAAGATCAGGGCCTTACCGAAGGCCTTGTCGTTCTCGCTGATGGCGCCCAGAGCGGCGGAAGCGGCGGCAGCCACGGCGATACCGCCGCCGATGCCGGAGAGGCCCACGGCCAGGGCGGCGCCCACGTACTTGAGGCCCTCGGCGAGACCCGCGGAAGCAGCGGCAGTGGCGGCGGTCTCAGCAGCGGCGGCGCTGCCGCCGATGCCCAGCACCGAGGCCAGGATCAGGCAGGCGAAGAAGCAGGCGATGTTGGTTCCCAGGGCGCGCTTGGCCTTCCGGCCGGTGTAGGTGCGGATACCCGCCAGGAACAGGGGGGAGAACATGGCGAAGCTGGCAAAGAGAACGATCAGGAATTTCATGACAATGACCTCCGTAGTGGATGTTTGGTTATTTGTTCTGCTCCAGGACCGAGTAGTCGATCTTGGCGGGGACATAGGGGATGCCGCCGTCGTCATAGAAGCGGCCGAAGAGCTCATAGAATTCCAGACGAAGCACCTGGATGCCCACCAGCAGACCCTCAAAGCCCATGACGAAGAGGTTGCCCAGGACGATCACTACCAGGTTGCCCGACCCGGCCAGCATCTGCACCACCATCATCAGGCCCACATGGGTGATGGCGTAGGCGCCCACACGCATGAAGGACAGGGTGTTGGTGAGGTAGGAGAGGAGGGTCTCAAAGAGCTCGAAGAAGCCGGTGCCCAGCACCTCAGAGGGTTTCACGTGCTTCCACTCGCCGTCGCCGGCGGCCAGCAGAGAGAGGGGCTCCCGCAGCAGGATGCACACCAGGGGGAGCACCAGAACCGGCAGCACATAGGCCGGGACAAACAGGTTGACGCCAAAGAGGAGGGTGGACACCGCGGCGAGGATGAGCCCGCCGTAGAACACCAGGCCCGCCAGGCCGTTGGGGCCGAAGAAAATTTTCTCAAAATTGCGCTGCCGGATGCCGTTGACGATGTTGAGCACCATCACCACGCAGATCATGCCGATGCCCAGGGCCACCGACAGCAGCAGGAGCACCAGTACGTTGCTGCTGCCCGGGAGGAGATTGCTCTCCTCCATGATCTTGAAGCCGGGGAGGATGTCCTCATAGCCGAATACGCTGCCGTACACGCACCCGAAGAGGGCGCCCGAGAGGCCGCAGCAGGTGATGATGTTGCCCAGCCACATATTCTTCCACTTGCTGAGGATCAGGCCGATGAGGGCCAGCCCCAGCCCCTGCCCCAGATCGCCGAACATGATGCCGAAGAACAGGCAGTAGGTGAAGGCCATGAAGATGGAGGGGTCCAGCTCCTGATAGTTGGGCAGGCCGTACATCTCCAGGAACGGGCGGAACACCCGGCCGAAGAAGGAGCTTTTCAGCTTGGTGGGGGGACGGACGCCCTGGAGATCCCGGGGGCTGTCCACCACGCAGGAGCAGTCGGGGAAGGCGTCCAGCTTTTTCGTCAGGTTTTCCAGCTCGGGCTCGGGGACCCAGCCCATGAGGTAGAAGGTCTCACGGCTGCGGGCGGCGTAGCGGCGCAGGTCGTAGCGCTCGCTGTGATAGCGCAGCCAGGAGTACACCGCGTGGAGGCGGGGGGACTCCCGCTGGGCGAAGTCGGCCTGCTCCTTGTCCAGAGCGGCCAGCTTGTCCTCCGCCTTGGCGGCCAGCTTCTCCAGCGCGCCGATGGCCTCCTCGGGAGTGCCGTGGACGGCGGGGTCCAGCTGGATGCGCACGAAGTGGAGGGAATTGAAGAGGGAGTCCACCCGCTGGTGGGCCTCCTTGGTGGTGAAGTAGATGCCATAGACCTTCCGCGCCTCCACCATGGTGGGGAAGAAAAAGAGGTCGGCATTGTCGTTGAGGGCGGTCTGGAAGCTGTCATAGGTGTCCCGGGGCAGGTAGCCGTACCGGAAGCGGGCGTACTTCATGTTCTGAAGGTGCTCCAGATCGGTGGCCAGGCCCTGCAGGTGGGTCAGCTCCTGGGACACGCTCCGGTCCTCCTCCAGCAGGCGGCGCTGGGTGGCCCGGCGCTCCTCCAGATCCTTCACCGTCTGCTCCAGACGGTCGAAGTAGGCCTCCAGGGCCTCCAGATCCTCCTCTCCCTCAAAGGGGGCGTAGGCGGGCTGGAGCCCCAGCTCCTCCAAAACCTCCTGCGCCCGCCGCAGCAGGGGGGCGTAGGCGTTGGAGAGGGGGAAGGGGTGCAGGCCGGACACCCGATCCATCATGTGCAGGGTATATTCCGGATGAAATTCCTGGTCCAGGACGCAGGCGGATACCACGTCGTCGAACTGCTCCAGGGGACCGGCCACGGTGAGCAGTTTCATGGCAACGACGGACATAGATTCAACTCCCTTCTGGTGTTCTCAGACACCGTAGGATGGGGCTCATTCCCCGATGAGCCGGGCGAAGGACAGGTCGCAGGGCACGCCGTACTTGACGGCCTCCACCACCTCCACCAGGGCGCGCAGCTCCAGCTCCTTCAGATTGAGGTAGGACACCGCCGCGCACACCGACGGCGGACCGGAGGTGAGCTGTCGGCGGTTGAACTGGTAGAAAGCCCGGCGGTAGTAGTCCTCCACCTCGCCCACCTCCACGCGCTCGAAGGCCTTGGCGTAGGGGGTGTCCTTCAGCAGGGCGAACACGCCGTCCACGTCGGGGGCGGCGCAGAGCTGCCGGATGAGCTCGGGCCGCAGGCGGTAGTTGAAGGGGAAGAGGAGGGGAAGGTAGTCCCGCTGATCGGGGAAGTAGGTTTTCAGGCGCAGGATGTGGATGAGGTTTAAGAGGTCGATCTGCTCGCCGTAGGAGCGCAGCAGGATCTTCCGCACCTCACCGGCGTAATTGTGCTGGATGACCCGGTACATATGGGAGAAATAGACCGAGCGCAGCAGGATCTCGGCGGTGGCGTAGTCGGGCAGGCCGCTCCCCGAGGGGCGCAGGCGCCGGAGAGCGGGGCCGTAGATGGTCCGCTCGGCCGCGGCGATGAGCCCGTCAAAGTCGGTGCAGTTGAGCACCCCTTTCCAGTCCAGGGCGCTGTGCACCACGGCCTGGGGCGTAAAGACCGGGTGACCGGCCTGGAGGCGGCGCAGGGCGGCCAGGATGGCCCGCTGCTCCTGGAGGAGGAGGGGGAAGGCCATGAGGGCGCGGTCCTGCCGGGGCACGAAGTGGAGGAGACTAGCGTAGTCCTCCCGGAACTGCTGCCACAGGGCCAGCTCCAGCTCCACCCGCCCGATATACACGCCGCCGGAGAGGCGCTGGGACGAGGCGGACCAGGCGGGGTGCCCCCGGAGATATTCCGCCACCTCGGCCACGTCGTGACAGGCGGCGATGCGTTCAAAGTCGGACAGGCGCAGGCGCTTGCCGTACAGGGCCTTGGCCTTGGTGCACAGGGCACCGTAGTCCATCAGCGCGCCGATCATGGGGTGGTTCCCACGATCCGGGCCAGAAGGGTGTCCACCCACTGGTCCCGGTGGCTCTCATAGGCCCGGTTGAGGGCGGCCAGGCTGTCCTGAAGGCGCCGGTCCAGCTCGGCGATCTCCTTCTGGGCGTGGGCGGTCTCGGTCTCCTCCACGATGCCCACCCGGCGTCTGGCCCGCTCCATATAGCGCTCCCGCAGATCCGCCGTCTCCCGAGCCAGGTCCTCATCCAGCCCGGCCTCCCGGCTCTGGGCCTCCTGGACCAGCTGACTGGCGTTCTGCTCGGCCGCCACGATCTGGTTGATCAGCTCTACAAATTCCATAGGGCTTCCTCCGTGGACAAAAAGGATATCGACCCGACTCGGCAGGATATCTGAATATGGGACATCCCCCACAAGCACGGATTCGGTATCAGCCATAATAGCACTTCCAGACCGGAATTTCCACAGGGAAAACCACGAAATTCCACAAACGACTGTAAAATATTTTCGGCACAGTTGTATATTCTGCATGAGTTTCCGGGGGTGTATTGTAAATGACTGGGGGATGGGAGTATAATACTTAAAATATAATAAACTGGCAATTTCGCGCCGTGACCCATTAAAGCATAAAGGGGGAACCAATATGAAAAAGCTGCTGGAGCTGCTGGAGGAGGACTGCACCCTGACCCGGGACCAGCTGGCCTCCATGACCGGTATGACGGTGGAGCAGGTCAACGAGGAGATCCGCAAGAAGGAACAGGAGAAGATCATCCTGGGCTATCAGGCCGTGGTGGACTGGGACCGCACCGACCGGGAGGCGGTCACCGCCCTCATCGAGGTCAACGTCACGCCGCAGCGGGGCGAGGGGTTCGACCGGGTGGCCGAGCGGATCTATCAGTACGACGAGGTGGAGAGCGTGTATTTGATGTCGGGTTCTTACGACCTGACGGTCATCATCTCCGGCCGGACGCTGAAGGAAGTGGCCCAGTTCGTGGGCCAGCGCCTGGCCACGCTGGAGGATGTGACGGGCACCGCCACCCACTTCATCCTCAAGAAATACAAGGAGAAGCATCTGATCTTCCAGAAACCGGAGGAGCAGGAGAGGGAGCTGATTTTCTCATGAATTACGAAGCCATTTTGTCCGACCGCATCAAGGAGGTGCAGCCCTCGGGCATCCGCCGCTTTTTCGACATCCTGGAGGAGATGAAGGACGCCATCTCCCTGGGCATTGGCGAGCCCGATTTCGTCACCCCCTGGCACATCCGGGACGCGGGCATCTACTCCCTGGAGAAGGGATTTACCAAGTACACCTCCAACGCCGGCATGGCCGAGCTGCGCCGGGAGATCGCCGCCTATCTGAACCGGCGTTTCGACCTGCAATACGACTTCGCCAGCCAGATCATCGTCACCGTGGGTGGCAGCGAGGCCATCGACCTGTCCCTGCGGTGCCTGGTGAATCCGGGGGATGAGGTCATCGTGCCGGTGCCCTCCTTCGTGTGCTACGGGCCTCTGGCCTCCATGGCGGGGGCCACGCCGGCGCTGGTGGAGACCAA
>DYBS01000113.1:0-281 GCA_019418525.1 Clostridiales bacterium | reverse complement strand
CCGCCTCACCGCCGACGAGCTGCGCGCCGCCATCACCCCCCGCACCAAGGTGCTGGTGCTGCCCTTCCCCAACAATCCCACCGGCGGCATCATGGAGCGCGCCGACCTGGAGGCCATCGCCGAGGTGGTGAAGGACACCAACATTATGATCCTCTCCGACGAGATCTATGCCGAGCTGACCTATGGCCAGCACCACGTCTCGCCGGCCAACCTGCCCGAGCTGAAGGACCGCACCATCGTGGTCAACGGCTTCTCCAAGAGCCACGCCATGACCGGCTGGC
>DYBS01000112.1:2110-7124 GCA_019418525.1 Clostridiales bacterium | reverse complement strand
GAGTGGGCGTCGGAGTGGCCACCGGTTTGGGCGTAGCCGACGGCTTGGGCGTGGCGGTGGGCGGCGGGGGGGTGGTCACCGGCGTCTTGGTCATCAGGCCCGTAGAGGTGTCGATGCCCAGCCGATCGGCGTCGGCGGGGTTATAGTAGTATACCGCGTTGGACGCTTTGTAGGTATTGCGATAGAGGAAAGTGGTGCTGACGGTCTTGCCGTTTTTGTCCACCAGCTTCTGGTACACATCCACAGTGACGCCGTTGTAGCGGGAGTAGTTGGTGTCCCGCACGGGGTCGCTGCCCACGGGGATGCTGGAATCGGGCTTGTAGGTATTCTTGTAGGGCACGGTGGACACGGTGACGCTGTACGGCTCGCCGTGGATGCCGGTGGTGTCGGTGCCGTAGATGGTCACATGGAGCTTGTGGCTGCTGTCCAGATAGCACACGACTTTGATGGGGTAATCGGTGCTGTTTTTGAACTTGAAGTCGGTCACATCGCTCCACACGGTGGCGTCGGTGCCGATGACGGGCATGTAGCCGCTGTTGAAGGCGTGCTGGGTGCGGGAGACGGTCTCCAGATTGGCCTTCAGGGTCACCCAGTAGATGGTGGAGGACAGCTGGCAGATGCCGCCGGCGGTGGCGTCGATGCTCTGGCCGTTCTGGTAGGTGCCGGCGGCCTTATAGCCGCTGGACTTGGTGTAGGGGCCGGCCAGGGCGTTGTAGGAGAAGGTCTCGCCGGGCAGCAGAATGGTGCCGGTGACTCGGTCGGCGGCCAGGTCGATGTTATACCACCGGTTGGAGGGGCCGGAGCAGGTAGTGGTGCCGGAGCCCAGCACGTCCTTGAAGAGGTTGGCGTTGAGCTTGTCGGTGGTGATCGCCGGGGCGGTCTTGGTCAGAGGGACCGAGACGGTCTCGCCCTCGGCCGCGCCGTCCAGAGCGCTCTGGGCAGCGGCTACGTCAAAACTGATACCGTCCACCGAGGGGACGACTTTCTTGGTGCTCTTATCCAGAGTGGCGTCGGAGGGCTCGGTGTGCACCTCGTCGTACACACTCTGCAGATCCAGGGCGGGGGGCTCCTCAGTGGTGACAGGCACGTCGATGGGGGAGGGGTCCGTCTCCTCGCCGGAGACCAGGGCGGTGAGCTGCTGCAGAATCTGCTCCTCCAGGGCGGAAACGTCGATGGCCTGGCCGGTGGTGCCCTTGGTCAGGTCCAGGGTGCTGTCAGTGACGGCATAGGTACTCTCCACCATGGGATTTGTGATATGCTTCTCCGCATCCAGGATGGCGGTGGGGGTCTGGGGGAAGGTGAGGCCGGCCTCGATCTCTGTGGGGGCAAAGAAGGCGGCCAGGTAGTTCCAGCCGGCGGCCAGCAGGGCGCTCTGGCGGCCCACGGAGTAGGCCTGGTTAATGACGGCGTCATAGTCCAGGGACAGGTCCGCGCCGGTGACGGTGAACTCACTGCCGCCGCAGGTAAAGGAGACGCTCTGTTCCCCATAGGACTGCATAGCCAGCTCCAGCTGGGAGCGGGCTTCCGACTGGGTCAGGCCGCCCAGATCCACTCCGGCGGCGGAGGTGTGGGGATAGATGGCGTCACTGCTCATGGCATAGGCGCACAGGCCCAGATAGCCTCCCGCCAGCACCACAACCAGCAACAGCGCCGCCAAAAGGGCGATCCGGCCGCGGCTCGGTCCGCTCTTGGCGCGTTTTCCCGTTTGTCGTTCCATTTTCATCAACTCCAACTCTCTAAAACAGATGCGCGGCATCTGCAAGTGATTTTTGGTGCAAAGCAACCGCCATGCAGACCTTATTATAGGTTCTTCCTTTTGAAATTGCAATTACAGAACGGTTACATCGTACCGGGGCGTCTTTACTTTGACACGGTTTTGCGGTATGATAATCCACAGACCTCCCGGTCAGACCGGGAGCGGCGATTACAGCGGATTTTCACCAAATTTAAAGAAAAGGTGCAGTAGATCTTTAAACACCCAGTGCTATACTGAGTATACATCGTGAGCGGTCCCATAAAAAGGTCCGCACAGGCGAGTATCACAAGAGTGGGGAGGACCCGGATATGGCGGGGAATCAAGGCAGACAAACGAACAATGACGAACTGGTGTCCTGGATCATCGTGGTGGTGGCTCTGGTGGCTTTCTGGCCGGTGGGGCTGTTCCTGCTCTTCCGCAAGCTGACCCAGAGCCCGGGCCGGAGCCGGACGGGCAGCCGCCACCCCTATGACATCCGTCAGCAGGAGGAGTGGCAGAGCGGTCAGACCCGGCAGGAGCCCGGCACGCAGGGCGTGCGCCAGAGCGGGGTATACCGCCGGGACAGCGCCCCCACCCGCCGGCAGGTGGTACGCCGGCAGCCGGTGCGGCAGATGGGCCAGCAGGGTGTGCAGGCGGTGAACAAGAGCGGCCAGGGCCGGGGCCTGATCATCGGCGGCGGTGTACTGGCGGGCCTGTTCGGCTTTATCAGCTTTACTGAGATCCTGAATGTAGTGGACGGCTTCCTCCACGGATACAGCTGGTGGAGTTTGGAGGAGATCTTTGTCCCGCTGGGGCTGTGCGGCGTGGGCCTGGTGCTGCTGAGCGTGGGCCTGGCCCGGAGTCGGAAGGCCAAGCGCTTCCGTAAATATCTGGCCCTCATTGGGCGGCAGGAGTCTATCTGGGTGGAAAGCCTGGCCCAGGCTATGCCGGTGCCCATGCACACCGCCTGCGACGATCTGCAGGAGATGCTGGACAAGGGCATCCTGCCGGTGGGCTATCTGGATATGGGCAGCGGACGGCTGATCCTCACCGACGAGGGCCTGCACAAGGAGCCGGAGCCCCAGGAGCAGCCCAAGGAGGACACGGTGGGAGAGGACGCTCGCATCCTGGCCCAGATCCGGGCGGTGAACGACGCCATCGAGGACGAGGAGATGAGCCGGAAGATCGACCGCATCGAGGAGATCACCCGGAAAATTTTTGCCTACCAGAAGAAGAACCCGGAGAAGGCCGGGCAGTTGCGCAGCTTTTTGAACTATTACCTGCCCACCACGCTGAAGATCCTCAACGCCTATGCCCAGATGGAGGAGCAGGGGGTGGAGGGTGCCAACATCACCGCCGCCAAGGCGCGCATCGAGGGCATGATGGACAAGGTGGTGGAGGGCTACGAGAAGCAGCTGGACCGCCTCTTCGAGAACGAGGCCATGGATATTACCACTGATGTGCAGGTGCTGGAACAGATGCTGGAAAAGGACGGACTCTCCCAGCAGTGGGATGGTCTGACCCTCAATGGATAAGGGAGCGCGAGCGGCGGATCCTCCGCCGCTCGCCTTTTCTCTGTGCGTTCCCACCAAAAAACAGGTGGTAAAAGTGGTGGAAATCACTGAAAAATCAAAACATTGTTGACAGGAAAGCGGCCATGTGATACAGTAATGCCGGTAAAAATGAATAGAGGTGTGTAACTGGTCCGCAGGCACTAACCTTGATAACCATTACAGTAACGGGAATGCTGTGTATTGTAATAGTTTTCGGTTAGTGTTTTTTTGTCGCCGATCAAAGATACTGACCGATGCTATATATGCTAAGGAGGTAACGCGATGAAAGACAAAGTATTTGGCGTGTTGCAGCGGGTCGGGCGTTCTTTTATGCTCCCCATTGCAATCCTGCCGGTGGCGGGCCTGCTCCTGGGATTGGGCAGTTCCTTCACCAATGAGACCACCCTGGCCACCTATGGGCTGACCGCCTTCATGGGCCCGGGTACCGTACCCTATTTTATTTTCTCCGTTCTGAACAGCTGCGGCAGTGTCATTTTCGACAACCTGCCCCTCATCTTCGCCATCGGCGTGGCCATCGGCATGGCCCGGGCGGAGAAGGAGGTGGCCGCTCTGGCCGCTGCCGTGTCCTTCCTGGTGATGCACTCGAGCATCTCAGCCATGATCAATCTGACTGGAGGTACCGAAAATCTGCTGGAGGGCTCCACTGTCTCGGTGCTGGGCATCACCTCCCTGCAGATGGGCGCCTTCGGCGGCATCATCGTGGGTCTGGGCGTAGCCGCGCTGCATAATAAGTTCTATAAGATCCAGCTGCCCCAGGTAGTGTCCTTCTTCGGTGGAACCCGCTTTGTGCCCATTATCAGTACTGTGGTGTACGCCCTGGTGGGCATCCTGATGTTCTTCGTCTGGCAGCCCATCCAGAGCGGCATCAACGCTTTGGGCTATTTCGTGTACAGCTCCGGCTACTTCGGCACCTTCCTCTTCGGCATGATCAAGCGTCTGCTGATCCCCTTCGGCCTGCACCACGTGTTCTACCTGCCCTTCTGGCAGACCGCCGTGGGCGGCACCATGGAGGTGGCCGGCCAGATGGTGTCCGGTGCCCAGAACATCTTCTTTGCCCAGCTGGCTGATCCCACTGTGACCCACTTCTCCACCGCGGGTACCTGGTGCTTCACCGGCGAGTTTGTGCTGTATATCTTTGGTTTCCCCGGAGCGGCGCTGGCCATGTACCGCTGCGCCAAGCCTGAGCGGAAGAAGCAGGTGGGCGGCCTGCTGCTGTCGGCAGCCCTGACCTCCATCATCACCGGCATCACCGAGCCGCTGGAGTTCTCCTTCCTGTTCGTGGCTCCTCTGCTCTTCGGCATCAGCGCCGTGTTCGCGGGCCTGGCCTATATGCTCTGCCACATCCTGAACATCACCGTGGGCCTGACCTTCTCCGGCGGCTTCATTGACCTGGCTCTCTTCGGCATCCTCCAGGGCAATGCCAAGACCAACTGGCTCATGATCATCCCCCTGGGCATCATCTTCTTCCTGGCCTACTACTTCGTGTTCTCCTTCCTCATCAAGAAGTTCGACTTCAAGACTCCCGGCCGCGAGGAGGGCAGCGCGGAGACCAAGCTCTACACCAAGGCCGACTACAATGCCCGTAAGAACGGCGAAGCCGGCGGGAAGAGCGCCGCGAAGAGCGGCGATACCGTCTCCCCCGTCATCGCCCAGGGCCTGGGCGGCGCGGCCAACATCAAGGATGTGGACTGCTGCGCCACCCGCC
>DYBS01000112.1:0-2100 GCA_019418525.1 Clostridiales bacterium | reverse complement strand
CCGCCTGCGTGTCACCGTCCATGACGGCAGCAAGGTGGACCAGGACGTGCTCAAGAGCTCCGGTGCCGCTGGCGTCATCCTGAAGGGCCAGGGCGTCCAGGTGGTCTACGGACCTCAGGTCAACATCATCAAGGCCAATCTGGAGGACTATCTCAAGAGCGGCGCGGCGGTTGAGGCCGCTCCCGCCATCCAGTCCGCCGAGGGTGAGACTGCGGCTCCCGCCGAGGAGAAGAAGCACGGCGCCCTGCTGCGCACCATCGTGGTGGGCAGCCCCCTCAACGGCGAGGCCGGCCCGGTGAGCAACTGCCCCGACGAGGCCTTTGCCGAGAAGATGATGGGTGACGGCGCGGCCATCGTCCCCTGTGAGGGCGTGGTCACCGCCCCCTGCGACGCAAAGGTGGGCTTCATCTTCGACACCCGCCATGCCATCGGCCTGGAGCTGGAGGACGGCATCGAGATGCTGATCCACGTGGGCATCAACACTGTGGAGCTCAAGGGCGAGGGCTTCCGCGCCCTGGTCAGCGAGGGCGACGAGGTGAAGAAGGGCCAGCCTCTGCTGGAGGTGGACCTGGACGCCATCCGGGACAAGGTGCCCTCTCTGTCCACTCCGGTGCTCTTCACTACTCTGGAGGACAATCAGGAGCTGCGCATCCTCAAGACCGGTCATGTCCGGCCCGGTGAGGATCTGATGGCTCTGGATATCTACGAGTCCTGATCTGATATTCACAACAAGGGGGAGATCCCGTGTATCGCGTCACAAAGGTCCTGAATCACAATACGGTCTTGGCTTTTGATACCGAGGATCACCAGGAAAAACTGGTCCTGGGGAAGGGCGTGGGCTTCGGGCGCAAGGTGGGCGAGCGCACGGTCTTCTCCCCCGAGGTGACGGTCTATCTGCTGGTACAGCAGGGCCGGGGGAATCCCAAGGATCTGGTTAAGCGTATCGACCCGGTGTATCTGGACGTGGCCAACGGCATCATCCAGGCCGCCCGCCAGAGCTTTGGGGAGATCGACACCAGCATCCTGCTTCCCCTGGCGGACCACATCGCCTTTGCCGCCGAGCGCATCCGGAAAAACGCCCCCATCAGCAACCCCATTACCGCCGACATCCAGGCCCTCTTCCCGGAGGAGTACGCCGTGGCCCGGAAGGGACACGACCTGATCCTGGAGGCCACCGGCCTGGACTTCAGCGAGGACGAGCTGGGCTATATCGCCCTGCATATCCACTCCTCTCTGGACTCCATGCGGGTCTCCCAGGCCATGCAGATGGCCGCCCTGGTGCGGGAGTGTGTGGAGCTGGTACAGCAGGAGACGGGCATGACCATCGACATCACCTCCCTCTCCTATCACCGCCTGATGACCCACATCAAGTATATGGCTGCTCGCATCCTGAAAGGCGAGAAGCTGAGTATGGATGTCAACCGCTTCATGCGGGAAAGCTATCCTAAGGCCTTTGCCATCGCTACGGAAATGTGCCGCCACCTGGGAGATTCCCTTAAAAAGGTGGTGGACGAGGGCGAGATTGGCTACTTGGCCATGCACATTGAGCGTGTATTCGAATTGCAGGGCCACGCCCAGCAGACAGAATAAATTCCCAAAAAGGAAGGAAACACTTATGAAAGAGTTCCGCTACGTGATCCAGGATCCTCTGGGCATCCACGCCCGTCCCGCCGGCATGCTGGTGAAGGCCCTCAAGCCCTTTGCCGACACCGAGATCACCATCACCAAGGGCGACAAGACCGTGAAGGCCAGCCAGCTGATGAAGCTGATGGGCCTGGCCGTGAAGCAGGGCGACGAGGTCGTCGTGGCCGCCAACGGCCCCCAGGAGGACGCCGCCATCGCCGCTGCCGAGGCGTTCCTGAAGGAGAATCTGTAATCCAGGCTTGATAAAATGCCGGGCCTTCCCCGTGGGGAAGGCCCGGCATTTTTGAACTTATTGGGCAAAGGTCAGGACAAAGGGGCGATAAAAGACCCCGTCAGGGAACCAGATCGTGTGGGTGTTCTCTTTGCCGCCGGGGGTATAGGCGGTGCGGACGACCTCGCCCTCCGCTGTGCGCTCCTCCACCAGGACCCAGGCCGTGCCTGTGAGGAGGTCCAGGT
>DYBS01000111.1 GCA_019418525.1 Clostridiales bacterium | reverse complement strand
AAATCATCGTAGACGCTATGGGCGGGGACAACGCGCCGGCCTCCAATGTAAAAGGTGCGCTGGCGGCGCTGCGGGAGCAGGGCACCGAGGTCATCCTGGTGGGCCGTGGGGAGGAGATCCTCAAGGTCCTCAACGAGGAGGGCATGGAGGAGCCCCCCACCGGCATGGAGATCGTCCACGCCAGCGAGGTGGTGGAGATCTGCGACAACCCCGCCACGGCGTTTCGGGAGAAGAAGGACTCCTCTCTCACCGTGGGCCTGAACCTGCTCAAGGACGGCAAGGGCGACGCCTTCGTCTCGGCGGGCAGCACCGGCGCCCTTTTGGCGGCGGCCACCCTGCTGGTCAAGCGCATCAAGGGCATCCGCCGGGCGGCCATGGCCCCGGTGGTCCCCACTGCCGCGGGCGGCGCGGTGCTCATCGACTGCGGCGCCACCGCCGAGTGTACCCCCGAGTACCTGCTCCAGTTCGCCTTCATGGGCTCCTATTACGCCGAGCACGTGCTGGGCCGCCCCGAGCCCCGGGTGGGCCTTCTGAACATCGGCGCCGAGCCCTCCAAGGGCACCGAGCTCCAGCAGCGGACCTATCAGCTCCTCAAAGAGGCCGGGGACCAGGGCCGCATCCACTTCGTGGGCAACGTGGAGGGCAAGGAGGCCGTGTACGGCCAGGCCGACGTCATCGTCTCCGACGGCTACTCCGGCAACATCTTCCTCAAAACCATGGAGGGCACCGGCGGCTTCCTGGCCAAAAAGATGAAGGACATGTTCAAGAAAAACCTTCTCACCAAGCTGGCCGCCCTGCTGGTGATGGACGGCATCCAGGACCTGAAGAAGATGCTGGACGCCGGCGAGGTGGGCGGCACCGCCTTCATCGGTATCTCCAAGCCGGTCATCAAGGCCCACGGCTCCTCCGACGACTATGCCATCAAGAACGCCATCCGCCAGGCCGCCAAGTTCGCCTCCTCCGGGATCATCGAGGATATCACCGAGAACGTGGAATACATGCGCCTGCCGGTCCACGGCGGCAAAGTCGAGTAAACGGGGTTCACAGGGTTTTTGGTGAAATTTTGTGTGCTTTGGCGAAAAATGAAAATGGCACTTGACACAGCGCCATATCTTGCCTATTATTTTAGTGCAATCAACCGTTCCAGCGGGAACGCGGGATAGGAGTAGATCACTATGGTATTTGAAAAGATCGTGGAGTTGCTGTCTGAGCAGCTGGGCGTGGACCCCGACAACATCACTATGGATACCTCGTTTGAGGAACTGGGCGCCGACTCTGTGGACGTGGTGGATCTCACCATGGCGGTGGAGGAGGCCTTCCATCTGGAGGACCTGGCCGACGAGAATCTGTCCGACATGACCACTGTGGGCGATTTCGTGCGTTTCCTCCAGAAGAAACTGGACGATTAAGACTGCCGAACACGGGAAGCCCCGCTCAAGAGCGGGGCTTCCATTTTTGAATGAGAGAAAGGAGGAGTGACCATGCTGCCATTGGAAGAGACACTGGGCTATACCTTTCGGGACCCTTCTCTGCTGGATCATGCGCTGACCCACAGCTCCTACGCCAATGAGAACCGCTCCCGGGGCAGCCAGAGCAACGAGCGGCTGGAGTTTTTGGGCGACTCGGTGCTGGGCATGGTGACGGCGGATTTTCTGTACCGCACCCACCCGGACCTCCCCGAGGGCGACCTCACCCGCACCCGGGCGGCTCTGGTGTGCGAGGAGAGCCTGGTGGAGGTGGCCCACGCCTGGAACCTGGGGGCCTATCTGAAGCTGGGCCGGGGCGAAAACGCCGGCGGTGGACGCAGCCGCCCGTCCATCCAGGCCGACGCGGTGGAGGCTGTGCTGGCCGCCGTGTACCTGGACGGGGGCATCGGCTCCGCCCGGAAGATCATCCAGAAGTACATTCTGGACGCCGAGGCCGAGCGGGGCAAGAACCGGGACTATAAGACGGCCTTGCAGGAACTGGTCCAGCGGGAGAGCGGCCAGGTGCTGCAATACCATCTGGTGGGCTCCAGCGGCCCGGACCACGCCAAGGTGTTCGCCGTGGAGGTGACCCTGAACGGCAAGACCGTGGGCCGGGGCGAGGGCCACAGCAAAAAGGAAGCCGAGCAGAACGCTGCCCGGGCCGCCATCGGCGGACTGGACAAGAGCAAGTAAGCCACTTAGGGCCGGAGGGCCATGCCGTGGGCATGGACTCCGGCCTTTTCCGTGCCTGTTCGGATACAAAGGGTTTACAAAGCCCACTCTGGGTTGTTATAATAATATATTACTAAAGGTGTGCCCTGGAAGAACGGCAGGGTGACAGGTGAGGTGTCAGTTTTGCATCTGAAAGCGCTCGAGATCCAGGGCTTCAAATCATTTCCAGATAAAACGGTGCTCTCTTTCGGAGAGGCCATCACCGCCATCGTAGGCCCCAACGGCTCGGGTAAGTCCAACCTGTCCGACGCCATTCGATGGGTTATGGGGGAGCAGTCTACCCGGGCCCTGCGGGGCGGCAAGATGGAGGATGTCATCTTCGGCGGCACCGAGAAGCGCCGGCAGCTGGGCTTTGCCGAGGTGAGCCTGGTGCTGGACAACAGCGATGGGGCCCTCCACATCGACGAGCCGGAGGTGATGGTCACCCGCCGTTACTACCGCTCGGGGGAGAGCGAATACTATATCAACCGCCGCTCCGTCCGCCTGCGGGATGTGAACGAGCTCTTCATGGACACCGGCCTGGGCCGGGAGGGCTACTCCATCATTGGCCAGGGCAAGATCGACGAGATCCTGTCGGTGAAGAGCGGCGACCGCCGGGAGGTCTTTGAGGAGGCCGCCGGCATCTCCCGCTTCCGCCACCGGAAGGAGGAGGCCGAGCGCAAGCTGGAGCGCACCCAGGAGAATCTGGTGCGCATCCGGGACAAGATCGACGAGCTGGAGCTCCAGGTGGAGCCCCTGCGCCACCAGGCCGAGAAGGCGAAAAAATTCCTCCTCCTGCGGGACGAGCTGCGGGGGCTAGAGATCTCCCTGTGGCTGGAGCAGCTGGACAAGCTCCGCGCCGCCATGGTGAAGGCCAGCACCGACTGCGAGCAGACCACCCGCCAGCGGGAGGAGGTCCGGCAGAAGCTGGAGGCCCTCTACGCCGCATCGGAGGAGATTTCCACCCAGATGCGGCAGAAGGACCTGGAGGCGGAGAACATCCGCTTCACCGTCATGCAGCGCCAGACCGACGCCAACGAGGTGGAGAGCGCCGTGGCGGTGCTGAGAAGCAACATCCAGAACAATCTGGACAACACCGCCCGTATCCGGCAGGAGCTGGAGCAGCGGGGAGACCGGGCCCAGGCCCTCACCGCACAGATCGGGGAGCGGAAGGATCGGGTGGCAGCCATTCAGGCTCAGCAGAAGGAACAAAACGCCGCTCTGGAGGCCCACCAGCGGGAGCTGGCCGACCTGGGACGGCAGGCGGGGGCTCTGGCCGAGGAGCTGGAGGAGCTGCGGAAGCAGGAGCAGCTGGACACCGCCTCCGCCGGTGAGGCCAAGGAACTCCTCTCCGCCCTGGCTGCCGCGGCCCAGGAGCTGTTGGACCGGGACGGGGCCCTGCGCCGGGCTCTCAGCGACGGGGAGGAGGCCCTGTCGGCGCTGAAAAGCGAGGCCGAAGAGGCCGGGACCGCCCTCAACGAGGCCAAGGAGGAGCGGGAGAAACTCCAGAATATGATTCAGGGCTACACCCTTCGGGTCCAGACCCGGGAGAAGAAGGCCCGGGCCGCCGAGGAGGCCCACATGCGCCTCCAGGTGGAGGAGAAATCCCTCCAGTCCCGCATCCACATGCTCCGCGAGATGGAGAAGCTCTATGAGGGCTACTCCAAGGCGGTGCGCCTGGTGATGGGAGAGGCCGACCACGGCCGCCTCCACGGACTCCACGGGCCGGTGGCGGGGCTCATCCGGGTCCCCGACCGCTGCGCTGTGGCCATCGAGATCGCCCTGGGCGGCGCCATGCAGCACATCGTCACCCAGCGGGAGGAGGACGCCAAGGCCGCCATCGGCTGGCTCAAGCGCCGGGACGCGGGCCGCTGTACCTTCCTGCCCCTGGACGCCATCCGGCCGTCCCAGTTCCGGGAGCGGGGCGTGGAACAGGAGCCGGGCTTCGTGGGACTGGGGGATACCCTGGTCACCTGTGAGGAGAAGTATCGGAACGTCCTCTCCTATCTGCTGGGGCGGACCGTCATCGCCGAGGACCTGGACGCCGCCGTGGCGATGGCCCGCAAGTACGGCCACCGCTTCAAGATCGTCACCCTGGACGGCCAGGTTTTGAACCCCGGCGGCTCCATGACCGGCGGTTCGGTGAGCCGTTCGGCGGGCATCCTCAGCCGGGCCAACGAGCTGGAGCGCCTCCAGAAGGAGGGCGAGGCCCTGAGGATACGCCTGGAGGAGGCCATCCGGACCCGCTCCGAGGCCGGACGGGAGGAGGTAGCCGCCCGCTACGAGCTGGAGAACGCCCAGGAGGAGCTGCGCCGCAGCCAGGAGCGCATCGTGCAGCTGGAGGAGCGGGTAGGCCAGTACCGCACCCGCCTGGAGGAATTGGAGCACACCCGGGCCGAGCGGAGAGAAGAGCTGGAACAGCTCAGCCAGCGCGCCGCCCAGACCGAGACCGACACCCAGAAGGCCCGGGAGCGCATCGAGGCGCTGGAGGGCTCCGCCGCCGCTCTGCGGGCCCAGGCCCAGGGCAAAGAGGAGGGCCAGTCCCGCTTCCGGGCCCGCACCGAGGAGCTGACCGGCGAGGTGGCGGCCATCCGGGCCCGCCTCACCGCCCTGGATGCGGAGCTCACCTCCGGTCAGCAGGCTCTGGAGCAGCTGGAGGACCTGCGCCGGGACCTGATGGGGGACCGGGAGGCCCAGGCCGCCCTGCTGGAGGAATACGAGAACAAGAACCGCGACCTGGAGGGCGAGATCGCCCGAAAGGAGGGGGAGCTGGAGACCATCCGTCGGGAGAACGAGGCCCGGCAGGGGGAGCTCCAGCGCCTGAGCGAGGAGCGCCTGGCCCTGGAGGGCAAGCGCAGCCAGGCCGACAAGGACGCCCGGGACCAGAACGGGACCCTTCTGCGGCTGGAGCGGGAGGTGTCGGTGCTGGAGCAGCGCCGGGCAGCTCTGGACAGCGAGCAGAAGAGCGTGCTGGATAAGCTCTGGGAGACCTACGAGCTCACCCACGAGGCGGCCCAGGCCCAGCGCATCGCCCTGGAGAGCACCGCCCAGGCCCAGCGCCGGGTGGCGGAGCTCAAGAAGGGCATCTCCGCCCTGGGCAACATCAACCTGGACGCCATCGAGGAGTTCGAGCGTATCAACGAGCGCTACACCTACCTGGTGGACCAGCGGGACGACGTGGAGAAGGCGAAAAAGGAGCTCACCGGAGTCATCAGCGACATCACCAGTGAGATGAAGCGCATCTTCGCCCAACAGTTTGCCATCCTCAACGAGGCCTTCCAAAAGACCTTCCGGGAGCTCTTCGGTGGCGGACGGGCCGCTCTGGAGCTGGAAGACGAGACCGACATCCTCAACTGCGGCATCGAGATCCAGGTCCAGCCCCCCGGAAAGGCCCTCAAGGTGCTCTCCCTCCTCTCCGGCGGCGAGAAAGCCTTCGTGGCCATTGCGCTGTACTTCGCCATCCTGAAGGTGCGGCCCACCCCGTTCTGCGTCATGGACGAGATCGAGGCCGCCCTGGACGACAACAACGTGGTGCGCTTCGCCCAGTACATGCGCCAGATGGCGGACAAGACCCAGTTCATCGTCATCACCCACCGACGTGGCACCATGGAGGAGGCGGACATCCTGTACGGCGTCACCATGCAGGAGCGGGGGGTCAGCCGGATGCTGGCCATCAATCTGAACGACGCGGCGGCGGAGCTGGGCATCGAGTGAGCCGGCGTGAGATAAAGGAGTATCAACAATGGGATTTTTTGACAAGATCAAGGCGGGCCTCACCCGCACCAAGGAGAACATCGCCAGCATCGGCCACTCCTTCGATCAGCTCTTCGTGGGCGAACTGGACGACGACTTCTACGACGAGCTGGAGGAGGCCCTGATCCTCTCCGACATGGGGGTGGAGACCGCCATGAAGGCGGTGGAGGAGCTGCGCAGCCGGGCCAAGAGCGAGAAGATCAAGAACGCCGAGGAGGGCCGGGAGTGCCTGCGCACCATCCTGACGGAGTTTCTGGACGTGGGGGACCTGTCCCTCCAGCTCCACACCAAGCCGTCGGTGGTCCTGTTCATCGGCGTGAACGGCGTGGGCAAGACCACCACCATCGGCAAGCTGGCTGCCCGGATGAAAGGGGACGGCAAGCGGGTGCTGATGGCGGCCGCCGATACCTTCCGCGCCGCCGCCGCCGACCAGCTGGAGATCTGGAGCCAGCGCTGCGGAGTGGACATCGTCCGCCAGCACGAGGGGGCCGACCCCGCGGCGGTGCTCTTTGACGCGCTGTCTGCCGCCCGGGCCCGGAACACTGATGTGATTCTGGTGGACACCGCCGGACGGCTCCACAACAAGCAGAACCTGATGAACGAGCTCAACAAGATGAGCCGCATCCTGGACCGGGAGCTCCCCGACGCCGACCGGGAGACCCTGCTGGTGCTGGACGCCACCACCGGCCAGAACGGCCTCATCCAGGCCAAGCAGTTCCAGGAGGCCGCCGGCATCACCGGCATCGTCCTCACCAAGCTGGACGGCAGCGCCAAGGGCGGTATCGTGATCGCCATCGCCCAGGAGCTGGGCGTACCGGTGAAGTTCATCGGCGTGGGCGAGGGCATCGACGATCTGATGCCCTTCGAGCCCGCCGAGTTCGTGAAGGCCTTTGTGTAAGGCGAT
This sequence comes from Clostridiales bacterium, assembly GCA_019418525.1. Taxonomy (GTDB): domain Bacteria; phylum Bacillota; class Clostridia; order Oscillospirales; family Oscillospiraceae; genus Pseudoflavonifractor_A. The sequence continues at coordinate 350 of DYBS01000111.1, read as the reverse complement.
TTTAGAACAGAAAGGAAGGGTTTGCACATGCCTCGCATTGACGGACGCCGCCCGGACCAGCTCCGGCCGGTGGAGATCATTCCCCATGTGAATCAGTTCGCGGAGGGCTCCTGCCTGATCCGCTGCGGCAACACCCAGGTGTTCTGCACCGCCAGCGTGGAGGACCGGGTGCCTCCCCACGTGGCCGAGGGCCACGGCTGGGTGACGGCGGAGTACTCCATGCTTCCCCGGGCCAACCGGGAGCGGAGCAAGCGGGACATCGCCAAATTGAAGCTCTCCCCCCGCTCGGCGGAGATCCAGCGGCTCATCGGCCGCTCCCTCCGGGCAGTGGTGGACATGGAGGCTTTGGG
>DYBS01000110.1 GCA_019418525.1 Clostridiales bacterium | reverse complement strand
CCTGTGACGAGGGCGCCCTCCACCGCCTGGGCGACGGCGAGCGCTTTGCCTACGGCCAGACCCTGCTGTCCCTCATTCCCGTGGAGCGCACCCCCGCCAATCCCCTGCTCACCGCCACCACCATGGCCACCGGAAAGCGGCAGCTCAAGGACCGGGTCCAGCGCATCGCCCGCCGGCCCAAGTGGGCGGCCCCGGCCATCCTGTCGGCGGCGCTGCTGGCCGCTGTAGTGAGCGCCTGTACCTTCGCCGCACCCCAGACCACCCCCTCCTCGGAGGGCACTCCCCTCACCGGTGAGGAGCTGGCGTTTTTCAATGAGGAATTTTTCAATAACGCCTATAACACCGGTATCAACATGCACAACCAGTTCCTCTGCTGTCTTTATGAGAAGCCGGAGGACATCGACCTCTTCGAGCTCTTCTACAACGGCGATGGTACTGGAGCGTGCAGCGACGCTCCTGAGGGTGTGGACCAGGCGGCGCTAAACGCCGCGCTGGAAATGGATCGTCAGCCCTGCCCCGCCACCATCCTGACCGTGGCGCAGATGGACGCGGTCCTCACCGCTAACACCGGCCTCACCCTGGAGGAGACCAACAAAGTCGGATTCGACCACTTCCAGTATCTCGCGGACTTCGACCTCTATTACAACTTCCACGGCGACACCAATTACCGCGGAAATGTCACTATTTCCGCCGGTACCCGGAACGGGAATCTGGTCTCCCTCTACTATGAGGACAGCTTCTTCGGTGACGGCTGGAAATGTGTCACCCTGGAGGAGATGGAGGACGGCACCTGGCAGTTCCGCTCCAATGTCGCCGCCGAACAGCCCACCATCCCCACCGCGCTCCCCGACTGGGAGCCGACCCTGACCATCCCGCTGGATGATCTGGAGCCCTATCAGGCCCCCACCGTCAACGTAGAGCGCCACACCAACGACTGCGCCGAGCGGCTGGGTGGCTACCAGACGGGGGAACACACCATCCGACCCTACCGCTCCACCGACGGCAACATCTATGCCGCCGTGGTCGATGAGGAGAGCACCGGCGGCACCTGGGATGCGCGATGCTTTGTCACGCTTCCCGACAGCGAGAGCTGGTCCATCTCCTTCTTCTCCGATCTCTTCGGGCAGGAAGGTTTGGTCATCAGCTACTTTGGCGAGATGGAGCCGGGCTACTCCACCACCATTCAGGACTATTACACCTTCGCGGAGGATGGGACCCCGTCCATCCTGGCCCGTGCCTATTTTGAGAGCCAGATTTTGGATCTGGACGGCGATGGGGAGAATGAACTGGCCTCCCCCTACCAGTTCTTCTATCAGCGTGACGATAAACTCTATGAAGCCAATCTGAAGGAACTGCTCACCGACCACTGGCCGGAGCTGGAGTACTGGGACTACTCCTCTCTGGACCCCAACACCAAGGCGGTCTCCCTCAGCGGTCTGATGACCGTGGAGGGCTGGGGCGAACAGCTAGCCAGCTGCGATCGGGATATTTACTTTGACGGTGAAAACATCCTGGTCTACCGGGACGAGCGCCCCACCGAGAATCACATCCTGGGTACCATCGACGTGCCTGAGGAGGTACTCCAGGAAGCCCTGGCCATGGGCGAGGCCCGCTATGAAAGCGATCCGGACAATGATCTGGACGACTGGCGCGTCTCTGCCGTAGAGAAAGTTCCCCTCAGCTATTACGGCTGGAGCTGGGACGGCCCGGAGGTGGAGGTCTACCGGGTGGTATGTGAGTTCCACTCCGCCGATCCTGCCAACCTGGTACTGGCTGGCGGCGCCTATGTGGACGAGAATGGCTGGGCCGGCGGCATCCTCTACGGTCAAAGCAACTTCCTGGTCTGCACCTTGGACGAAAACAGGGAACGCACCTTCCTGGAGAGTTTGATTCCACTTGACTGCGATGTGGGTGGTCCTGTTTTCTTTGATTATCTGTCGGAAACTCTGGCCCAGATGGAACCCTGAAGCAGAAACGAAAAGGCCGGAGAGGAAATCCTCTCCGGCCTCGTTTTGTCCAAATTAGGGATTCTTCAGCTTCACCTGCTCCATGCCGGTGAGGGCCCGCATGACGGTATAGGTCTGCACATCCAGGCTCTTCTTCATGGACAGAGCCTCAGCGATGTCAAAGTCCACGTACTTGTCCTCCTGAAGGCAAATAACCCGGTTGGTCTTGCCGGCAGCCAAGAGCTTCACCGCCTCATAGCCCATATAGGTGGCGGTGACACGGTCTCGGGCGCTGGGAGCGCCGCCGCGCTGCACATGGCCCAGGATGGTGACACGGGTATCCAGCGCGGTGGCCTTCCGGATTTTCTCAGCCACACCGTAGGCGCCGCCCTCCACGCCTTCCGCCACGATCACCATGAAGTGGGTGCGGCCATTGATGCGGGCCCGGCGGATAGGCTCAATGATGTCGTGCTCGTAGTCGATATCCTGCTCGGGGACCACTACAGCGGTGGCACCGCAGGCCACGCCCACATACAGGGCCAGATGGCCGGCGTGGCGGCCCATGACCTCTACCACCGAGCAGCGCTCATGGGACTGCATGGTGTCACGGAGCTTATCGATGGAGTCGATGGCGGTATTGCAAGCAGTGTCGTAGCCGATAGTATAGGAAGAGCAGGCGATGTCGTTGTCGATGGTGCCGGGCACGCCCACCACTGAGATGCCCAGCTTGGACAGCTCCAGCAGGCCCCGGAACGTGCCGTCTCCGCCGATACCGACCAGCCCGTCAATGCCCAGCAGCTTGCAAGTGGCCACTGCCTTCTCCCGTCCTTCGGGAACCATGAATTCCTTGCTTCGGGCGGAGTAGAGCATGGTACCGCCCCGGCGGGACAGACCGCTGACGCTGTTGAAGTCCAGGGTGGTAAAATCACCGTTGATCAGGCCGTGATAGCCCCGGCGGATGCCGATGCACTCAATGCCCATGTGAACGGCGGTACGAACCACCGAACGGATCACAGCGTTCATGCCGGGAGCATCGCCGCCGCTGGTAAAGACGCCGATGCGGCGTACCTTGCTGTTTTCCATAAGAAAGCCTCCTTAGATCATGGTCCGCTTCAAACGCGGACATACGTGGGATATGAGCGGACGGATCACACCGTCAGCTCGGTTTCCGCCCGGTTTAGGGCGGAAGCATAACGCTCCAACACCGGCTGGACACAGGTATGGAGGAATTCCTCCACCTGCTCCGGACAGCGGCCGATATAGCGCTCCGGCTCCAGATGGGCAGTGAGCTCTTCCCGGCTGAGCATAGAGAACGCCGGGTCCTCCGCAATGAGGTCCACCAAGTTGTTGTTCAGGCCCCGGTCCTTCACATTAGCCCCCGCCTCCTGGGACAGTACGCGGATGCGCTCGTGGAGGGCCTGCCGGTCTCCGCCCTTCTTGACGGCGTCCATCATGATGTTCTCACTGGCCATGAAGGGCAGCTCCTCCATCACGTGCTTGCGAATAACCTTCTCGTGGACCACCAGTCCGGCCGCCACGTTGGAGTAGATATTCAGGATGGCGTCAACAGCCAGGAAGGCCTCAGGCACCGAAATGCGCTTATTGGCCGAGTCATCCAGGGTCCGCTCGAACCACTGAGTGGCGGCAGTGACGGCGGGGTTGAGGGCGTCGCACATCACATAGCGGGCCAGAGAGCAGATGCGCTCACAGCGCATGGGGTTGCGCTTGTAGGGCATGGCGGAGGACCCGATCTGGTTCTTCTCAAAGGGCTCCTCCACCTCCTTCAGGTGGCACAGCAGACGCATGTCGGTAGCGAACTTGCTGGCCGACTGGGCAATACCGGACAGGGTGGACAGTACAGCGTAGTCCATTTTACGGGAATAGGTCTGGCCGGACACCGGGACCACCGCATCAAAGCCCATCTCGGCGGCAATCTTCTGCTCCAGAGCGCGGCACTTCTCATGGTCGCCCTCAAAGAGCTCCAGGAAGGAGGCCTGGGTGCCGGTGGTACCCTTGCAGCCCAGCAGTTTCAGACTGGAGATGCGGTGCTCCACTTCCTCCAGATCCATGAGCAGTTCGTTCATCCAGAGAGTGGCACGCTTGCCCACGGTGACCAGCTGAGCGGGCTGAAAATGGGTGAAGCCCAGGGTGGGCAGAGCCTCATACTTACGAGCAAAAGAGGCCAGGTGGTTCAGCACCTGCACCAGCTTGTCCCGCACCAGCTCCAGAGCCTCGCGCATAAGGATCACATCGGTGTTGTCGCCCACGTAGCAGCTGGTGGCGCCCAGGTGGATGATGGGCATGGCCTTGGGGCAGACTGCGCCGAAGGTGTGGATATGGGCCATCACGTCATGGCGGAGCTGGCGCTCCTTCTCAGCGGCCATGTCGTAATCGATATCCGTGAGGTGGGCTTCCATTTCATCGATCTGCTCCTGGGTCACCGGCAGTCCCAGCTCCATCTCGGCCCGGGCCAGAGCTACCCACAGTCGCCGCCAGGTGTAGAATTTCTTGTCGGGAGAGAAAATATACTGCATCTCCGCACTGGCATAGCGGGAGCACAGCGGGCTCTCGTACGCGTTTTTACTCATCACTCAACCTCGCTTCCTACCAAAGCGGCACGCTCCGCTCCGGCATGTCTAACATAAAAATTATAGCACAAAACCACCCTCCCCACAAGGGTAAGCCCGTCCGGATTTCCGATGCTTGCCAACTGGAGCAGAGTGGGGTACACTATGCACAAGAAGAAAACCGGATGTTAAAGGAGGAGCCCATCATGCTGAACGAATGGACCTTTGGAGAGGATAAACGCACCAATCAGGAGTGTAAGGAGCTTCTGAAACGCCGTCGCCTGGATCTGGCCGGACTCCAGCAGCAGCTGCGGGAGAAAAAGCTGCCCGTCATCGTCCTCATCGAGGGCTGGGGTGCCGCCGGCAAGGGCAGTGCCATCCGCTCCCTCATCCGAGAGCTGGACCCCCGCTTCTTCCGCGTCCTGTCGGTGAGTATGCCCACCGACGAGGAAAAGCGCTGGCCCTTCCTCAAGCGGCACTTTGCCTCCATCCCCGTCCAGGGAAAGATCCTCTTCCTGGACTCGGGCTGGATGGACGAGACCGTGCGGGAATACCTGCGGGGGGACCTCTCCGACCAAGAGTACGCCCGGCGCCTGGAGAGTATCCGTATGTTTGAGCGTCAGCTGTCCGCGGCGGGGTATCTGCTCATTAAGCTCTTCTTCCACATCGATGCCGAGACCCAGCGCCAGCGACTGACCAAGCTGGCCGAGGACAAAGACACTGCCTGGCGGGCCACCGAGGCGGACTGGCGTCAAAACAAAAACTATGAGCGGACTTTGGAGGCCTTTGATCACTATCTGGAGGCCACCAATCAGCCCTGGGCCCCCTGGACGGTGGTGGAGAGCACCGAAGCCGCCCAGGCCCAGCTCACCGCAGCGGACTGTCTCTATGCGCGCATTTGCGCCGCTTTGGAGCAGCCGCCGGTACCCGATCTCCCCCATGCTTCCTGGCCCCTCCTCCCTATCGAGCCACTGAACCAGATCTCCCTGGACCACCATTTGGACGAGAAAAAGTACCAGGAGCAGCTGAAGAAATGCCGAAAGAAGCTGGAAGCCCTCCACAACGAACTCTATCGGAAGAAAGTTCCGGTGGTAGTGGTGTATGAGGGCTGGGATGCCGCTGGAAAGGGCGGCAACATCAAGCGCCTGGCCTCTGCCTTAGACCCCCGGGGCTACGAGGTCATCCCTATCGCCAGCCCCACGCCGGATGAGCTCCACCGGCAATATCTGTGGCGCTTCTGGACGCGCCTGCCTAAGACCGGCCACATCGCCATCTTCGACCGCAGCTGGTACGGCCGGGTGATGGTGGAGCGGCTGGAGGGTTTCTGCACCGAGGCCGACTGGAAGCGGGCCTATGGGGAGATCAACGAGTTCGAGCGGGAGCTCACCGACTCAGGTATGGTGGTCGTCAAGTTTTGGGTCCAGATCGACAAGGAAACCCAGCTGGCCCGCTTTACCGAGCGGCAGAATACCCCAGAAAAGCGCTGGAAGATCACCGATGAGGACTGGCGCAACCGGGAGAAGTGGGACGCCTACGAGGTGGCAATCAACGAAATGCTCCAGAAGACCAATACAGAGAACGCCCCCTGGCATATCCTGGAGTCGGTGGACAAGCGCTACGCCCGCATCAAGGCCATGAAAATCGTCATTAATGCCATCGAATCCGCCCTATAAACAGGAGACCCCGGAACCCCTAAAGGGGGCTCCGGGGTCTTGCTTAGTCGGCCAGGAACTTCTCCAGGCGGTTAAGGCCCTCCTTGATGTTGTCCAGGGAGGTGGCGTAGGACCAGCGCACAAAGTTGGGCGCGCCAAAGCCGGAGCCGGGCACCACGGCCACCAGGCCATACTTCAGGAACGCGTCGGCAAACACATCGTCGTCAGTGATAGTGACGCCGTGGATGGTCTTGCCGATGAGCTTCTCCAGGTTCATCATCACATAAAAGGCGCCCTCGGGCCGGATGCAGCTGACGCCGGGGATGGAGTTCATGCGCTCCACGATGTAGTTGCGCCGCTCCTCGAAGGCCTGGCGCATGATCTCGATCTTATCCTGGGGCGCGGTGAGGGCGGTGACAGAGGCTTTTTGGGAGATGGCGCAGGCAGAGCCGGTGGAATGGCTCACATAGTTGGCCATGACCTTGGCAATCTGGTCGTTGGCGCAGGCGTAGCCGATGCGCCAGCCGGTCATGGCGTAGGACTTCGAGACGCCATTGATGAGGACCGTGCGCTCCCAGACCTCGGGGCTCAGGGAAGCGAAGCTGACAAAGCTCTTTCTGTCATAGACCAGGCCGTAGTAGATCTCGTCGCTGATGACGTAGAGGTCGTTGGCCACCACCACGTCGGCGATGCCCCGCAGCTCCTCCTCCCCGTACATCATGCCGGTGGGGTTGGAGGGGTTGTTGAGAATGAGGCACTTGGTCTTGGAGGTGATGGCGGCGGAGAGCTTCTCCGGGGTGAGCTTGAAGTGCTCGGCCTCGGTGGCGGTGACCACCACGGGCACGCCGCCCACCATCTTGATGAGCTCGTAGTAGCTCACCCAGTAGGGCGCGGGGAGGATCACCTCGTCACCGGGGTTTACCAGAGCCCGCAGGGCAAGATATACAGCATGCTTGGCGCCGCTGGTAGCCACCACCTGGCTGGGCTTGTAGGAGAGGCCGCAGTCGGCCTGCATCCGCTCACAGACCGCCTTGCGCAGGTCCACAGTACCGGAAGCGGGGGTG
>DYBS01000011.1:15362-23641 GCA_019418525.1 Clostridiales bacterium | reverse complement strand
CTTTTGCCCGGGCGCCGTACAGAAAGGATGTCCGCTATGTCTCAGTACCCCGGCACTCAGTGCCTCCACGCCGGCTACCGCCCCGCCAACGGCGAGCCCCGCAATATCCCCATCATCCAGTCCACCACCTTCCGCTACGAGACCAGCGAGGCCATGGGCAAGCTCTTTGACCTGGAGGCCTCCGGCTATTTCTATACCCGGCTCCAGAACCCCACCTGTGACTCGGTGGCCGCCAAGATCTGCGCCCTGGAGGGCGGCACCGCCGCCATGCTGACCTCCTCCGGTCAGGCGGCCAACTTCTTCGCCGTCTTTAACATCGCCTCCTGCGGCGACCACGTGGTAGCCTGCTCCGCCATCTACGGCGGCACCTACAACCTCTTCGCCGTGACCATGAAGCGCATGGGCGTGGACTTCACCTTCGTGGAGCCCGACTGCACCCCCGAGGAACTGGATGCCGCCTTCCGTCCCAACACCAAGGCGGTATTTGGCGAGACCATCTCCAATCCCTCCCTGGCGGTGCTGGACTTTGAGAAGTTCTCCAAGGCCGCCCATGCCCACGGCGTGCCCCTCATCGTGGACAATACCTTCGCCACCCCCATCAACTGCCGCCCCTTTGAGCACGGGGCCGACATCGTGACCCACTCCACCACCAAGTACATGGACGGCCACGCCAACCAGGTGGGCGGCGCCATCGTAGACTCCGGCAAGTTCGACTGGTTCGCCCACGCCGACAAGTTCCCCGGCCTCACCACCCCTGACGAGAGCTACCACGGCATCACCTACGCCGAGAAGTTCGGCCTGGGCGGCGCCTACATCACCAAGGCCACCGCTCAGCTCATGCGGGACTTCGGCTCCAGCCCCGCCCCCATGAACGCGTACCTGCTGAATGTGGGCCTGGAGACCCTCCACCTGCGGATGCCCCGCCACTGCCAGAACGCCCTGGCCGTGGCCCAGTTTCTCCAGAACCACGAGAAGGTGGCCTGGGTGCGCTACCCCAGCCTGCCCGGAGACCAGTACTACGACCTGGCCCAGAAGTACCTGCCCAACGGCTCCTGCGGCGTGGTGTCCTTCGGCGTGAAGGGCGGGCGCAAGGCCGCCGAAACCTTTATGGCCGGTCTGGATCTGGCCTCCATCGCCACCCACGTGGCCGACGCCAAGACCTGCGTGCTCCACCCCGCCTCCGCCACCCATCGGCAGATGAACGACCAGGAACTGCTGGCCGCCGGAGTCTCCCCCGACCTGGTGCGCTTCTCCGTGGGCATTGAGGACATCCATGACATCCTGGCCGACCTGGAGAAGGCCCTGGACCGGGTGTAATCCCCCTTTTCAACCAAAAATCCCTGACCTCTGTTGAGGTCAGGGATTTTTTTACTCTGCCCGGCGGTACGGCACATCACACTCCACAGCTGCGGACTCCCGGGGGAACCACCCGAGGCCAAGCCCCAGCGGGGTTTTCCCATGGATATACACCGCGCCCACCCCGGTCATCTGCCCCGGGGCCGCCTGGATCGAGAGCATCTCTTCCGGAAGCAGGGAGATCTGCACTGTCCCGGCCAATCCGGTGGAATATGACCACATCAGCCCCCCGTCCAGATAGGCCCCGGAGCCCAAGTCGGTGGAGATTTTCACGCCGCCCCGGGTGATGCTTTGGGGCTGCTCCCAGGTCTCGTACACCTCCCACCGGCTGCTGGCCGGATGGCGGAACAGGTCCTGGGCGGTGAAGTCCCCATCGCCGCCGTACTGCCACAGCTCCGGGTCCCAGGACACCGAGATGGAGTCGCTCCCCCGCACAACGGGCGGCTCCCTCCAACAGTAGTGGACGGTCAGATAGCCCTCGCTGAAGTAGATATCGCCCTCGTACTCGACGGGGGTGTAGGAGAGGACTAGCGACAGCGCCAGCCGCTCCGCGGAGATACGCCCGCGGACTCCGGACTCGCCGGACTCCGCCAGCGCATAGAAGTGTGCATCCTTCTCTCGGGCGAGTTTATAGAGGCCCGCCAGCTGGGGCGGGACCAGAGTATCCAGGTAGGCCGCAGGGTAATCCCGCTCCAGGAGGAGGGCCCACATCTCCTGGGTGGAAGGTTCCGCATACTTCTCGGATTGACCCATGGCCGCAGAGGACGCCGGAACAGCGCAGAGCAGCAGCGTCAGAAGGACGGCCATCGCCTTTTTCACAGGACATTCCCCCTTTTCTGGAGAAATCTAGTTCTGATTTTAACTTATCAGGCGGAAAGCGGCCTGTCAAGCGCCGTCCCACATTTCCCCGCCGGCGCAGAAAAAATCCCCCCTGGCCTTGTGGGGTCAGGGGGGATTTTTATTATACATTCACATTCATGTCCCGCAGGAGTCCCATGAACTCCTCGCCGGTGATGGTCTCGTGCTCGTAGAGGTACTGGGCCAGGGCGTTGAGGGCCGCCATATTGTCTTTCAGCAGTCCCTCGGCCTTCTGGTACTGACGTTTCACCAGGTCGATCACCTTCCGGTCCACCTCAGCGGCAGTCTCGGCGGAGCAGGCCAGGGAGGTGTCCCCGCCCAAATACTGGTTGCTTACGGTCTCCAGGGCCACCATACCGATCTCCTCCTCCATGCCGTAACGGGTAATCATGGCCCGGGCCAGCTTAGTGGCCTGCTCGATGTCGTTGGAGGCGCCGGTGGTGACGGAGTGGAAGATCAGGTCCTCGGCCACCCGACCGCCGGTGTAGGTGGCGATCTTGTTCTCCAGTTCCTCCCGGCTCATCAGGCTGTGGTTGTCCTGCTCCACCTGCATGGTGTAGCCCAGCGCGCCGGAGGTGCGGGGGATAATGGTGATCTTGGTCACCGGCGCGGAGTGGGACTGGAGGGCCGCCACCAGGGCGTGGCCCACCTCGTGATAGGCCACGATTCGCTTCTCCTGGTCGGTGAGGATGGCGTTCTTCTTCTGGTAGCCGGCGATGACCACTTCCACGCTCTCCTCCAGGTCGGACTGGGTGACCAGGCTCCGGCCGGAGCGCACCGCCCGCAGGGCGGCCTCGTTGACAATGTTGGCCAGCTCCGCGCCAGAGGCGCCTGCCGCCACCTTGGCCACGGCGGAGAGGTCCACGCTCTCGTCCATTTTGACCTTTTTGGCGTGGACTTTGAGGATATCCTCCCGGCCCTTCAGGTCGGGCAGCTCCACGGGGATGCGCCGGTCAAAGCGGCCGGGCCGCAGCAGAGCGGGGTCCAGGCTGTCGGGGCGGTTGGTGGCCGCCAGGATGATGACGCCCTTGCGGCCGTCGAAGCCGTCCATCTCGGTAAGCAGCTGGTTAAGGGTCTGCTCCCGCTCGTCGTTGCCGCCGATGGCTCCTGCGCCGTCGCGTTTCTTGCCGATGGTGTCGATCTCGTCGATGAACACGATACAGGGGGCCTTCTCATTGGCCTGCTTGAACAGGTCCCGCACTTTGGCCGCGCCGGCGCCCACGAACATCTCCACAAACTCGGAGCCAGAGATGGAAAAGAAGGGGACGCCCGCCTCGCCGGCCACAGCCTTGGCCAGCAGGGTCTTGCCGGTGCCCGGAGGGCCAACCAACAGCGCACCCTTGGGGATGGACGCGCCGATGGCGGCGTACTTGTCCGGGTTGTGGAGGTAGTCCACGATCTCGCTCAGCAGTTCCTTGGCCTCGTCCTCGCCGGCCACGTCGGAGAAGCGAATGCCCTCGGTGGACTGGACGTACACCTTGGCGTTGCTCTTACCGAAGGACATGGCCCCGCCCAGGCCGCCGTTTTGCAGCATGCGCTTGTTGAGCTGCCGGGTCATCAGCTGGCCCACAGCAATAAACAGCACGATGGGCAGCACCCAGGACAGCAGGAACTGGAGCAGGGGGTTCATCTGCTGGATAATGGGGGTGCCGTACTGGGTGATGCCTGCTTCCTGGAGCCGGTCCACCAGGAAGAGGTCCTCCATCCGACCGGTCTTGTAGAACCGGGGCGGGTCGTTGGTGTCCGCAAAGACGATCTCACTATCGGTGACCTGCACCTTGCTCAGCTGATGCTTTTCCGCCATCTGGAGAAACACGCCGTAGTCCACCTCGGTCACCTGGGCCGACATGAGCTGAGGCGTCACCAGGATGTTGAACAGCAGGAGTACCAGCAGCACAACGCCGTAGTAAAAGATCAGCGGTTTTTTTGATCGCTTGACTTCTTTCATAAATTCCAATCCTTTCCCCGTTTGAGGTGCTTATAATTTAGCATACGAACGGATCATTGTCTACTGATTTTTGTGTCCATTTCGTGAATAATCTGTAAATGCGTACAAAAACGGGGCCTGTCCGGTGACAGGCCCCGCTTTTTACCAGGTATGATGGTCAGGTGCTGGCAGGCTCTGGATGTTCTCAAGAACGATGCCGTGCTCCTCCGCGGCGGCGCGGGCGGCGGGGATATCGGCCACATTCTCCAGCCGGAGGGACACCCCGCAGCACACACTGCACTCCCGGGGGGTGGGGGCCAGGGTGCAGCGCACCCCTTGCCCCTTCATCACCTCGTAGAGGCGCATGGCCTCGGTGTGGTTGGGAAAGAGGACATAGCCCAGCAATTTTTCCGCCATCACTCGCCCAGCAGCTCCAGGAAGGCGCCGATGCGGGTGCGCAGCTGGCCGGCGTCGGTGTCGGTGTAGTCGGTCTCCAGGCCCAGCACGGGGATGCCCTTCTCCCTCAGGGCGCGCTCCACGCTGTACCCTTCAGTGTCATAGAGGGAGCAGAACTTCAGATTCACGTCGATGACGCCGTCGGCGTGGTACTCCTCCACCAGGCGGAGGATGTCGTCGATGCGGGCGGTGTTGGGGGTGAAGCAGGCACAGTTGATGCCCATGTACCGCTCGGCCAGGGCCTGGATCTGGCCGTCCAGGGTGGTCTGGGACTCGTCCACCAGGCGCTCGAAGTAGCGGGTGCCGGTGCACATCTCCTCGGCCACCACCGCGCCGCCGCTGGTCTCGATGATGTGGTGGAGCTTCCAGTTGGGCACGGCCAGCGGGGTGCCGGTGAGGAGGATGCGCTTGGTGCCCGCCGGGAACACCGACACGCCGTCCTTCACCCGCTGGTCCAGCTCGTCGCAGAGCTTGTTGGTCATCTGGGTGAAGCGGGCGGGGTCGTCGTAGAAGGCGATCTGGGAGATGACCAGGGCGTCCTTGCCGCTGATGGGCAGCTTCTCGTTCTTGCGCAGGTCGTAGAGGCGGGCGAGGGCCCGGCGCTTGTCGTTGATGAGCTTGATGGAAGCGGCCAGCTTCTCCGGGGTGACGGTGTTGCCGGTGACCTCCTCCACCTTGTCCTTGAAGGCGGCGATTTCCTCGGCCCAGGCCTTCACGTCCTTGGCGCGCTTCATCTGGGGGAGCTGCATGACGTAGGTGGGCACATCCTCGCCCAGGATCTCCCAGGCCTTCTTTTTGCCGTCACAGGTGGTCTCGCCGATGTAGATGTCCGCGATGCGGAAGAAGGGGCAGGTCCGGTCCAGCCGGGCGCCCACGCTGGCCTTGATGAGGGGGCAGGTGTTGGCGGGCAGCACCTTCTCGCCGCCGGGGACCCAGAACTGGGAGCCGCCGCACAGACCCGTGGCGATGCCGTCGGCGGCAAAGACGATCTCGTCGGGCACGTAGACGCAGAAGGTGCCAAACACCTTGCCGCCCTTCTTCTGGTGCTCGATGAGCTCGGCGGGCCGGACGCCGTGGATCTCGGCGATGACGAAATTGTAGTAATCCATGGCCTCGGGGCGGTTCTCTTGGGAGAGATACACCTCGCCGAACAGGCCCGGGAGCACTTCGCACAGCTGGTCATGGACCTCCAGATTCATGCCCAGGGACTTCCACATCTCATGGTAATCAGCCATTGCGGGACACTTCCTTTCTCCAAATGGGAGGGGGCTTCCTCCATCTGCTTCCATCTTACCACGCCCGCCCCGTTCTGACCAATTCCGACTGTTTATATTGTCTATGATTTTTATTGATAATTCCAATGGCGCAATCCTCTTGCAGTACCTCGGCAATCTAGGTATAATATACCTAGGAAGCCGAGGTATCTTTGGAAAGGAGGTCCGTCATGAGACAGAGCAACAATCTCCTCGCGGGCAGCACCACCCTACTGGTGCTCTCCCTGCTCGCCCCCGGGGACAAGTACGGCTATGAGATGATCGCCGCCCTGGAGGAGAAGAGCGACCACACCTTTACGTTAAAGGAGGGCACCCTCTACCCCATCCTCCACGGCCTGGAGAAGGAGGGGGCGGTGACCGCCTACGAGAAGGAGGCCCCCAGCGGCCGGAAGCGGAAGTATTACTCCATCACCCCCCGGGGCCGTCGGCTGCTGGAGGAGAAGCGGAGCGAGTGGCAGTCCTTCAGCAAGCTGGTCAACGCCATCGTGGCCGAGGGGGAAGGGCTGCTCTCCCCCGTCTAAAGGAGAAGGCTATGACCATCCCCGACTACTGCGCGGCGGTGTGCCGCTTCGTCCGTTTTTCCCCCGACCACGCCGCCATCACGGCGGAGCTCACCGGCCACCTGGAGGACGCCGTGGAGGCCCGGGAGAGCCGGGGCGTCCCCCACGAACAGGCAGTGGTCCAGGCGGTGGACGCCATGGGCGACCCGGCGGAGGTGGGCAAGGCTCTGGACGCCCTCCACAGCCCCCTGCTGGGCTGGGTGCAGATCTGGGTGCGGCGGGTGCTGGTGCTCTGCGCCGTCCTGATGCTGCTCCCCGCCCTCACCGGGCTCTGGACGCTGGCCAAATCCTTTGTCCCCCAGGAAAATCCCGCCCAGTGGCAAAGCACCCAGACCGGCGAGGCCCTCCCCGGCCTCCCCATCCGGAATGTGGCAAAGCACAGCGGCTACACCCTTTCCCTTTGGGACGGGGTGCGGGACGGGGACACGGTGGCCCTGCTGGTGCGGCTGGACCACGTTTCCCCCTGGCTGCGCTCCCCCAGTGAGTGGGCCTTCCAGTCCCTCACCGTCACCGACGATGTGGGGAGCACGTACATCAACTGGGCCGCGGCCTATGCGGAGCATCTGGAGGAATTCCAGGTCTACGCCTCCTCTAACGGACGCTATGACACCTTTTTTTCCACTTACTTCACCCTGACGGTGTACAATGTGCCGCCGGAGGCCCAACTTTTGACCTTCACGCTGGCGCAAAGTGGGGAGCCGTTTTCCTTCTCTCTCCCCCTGAACGGAGGTAATAGCCATGCGTAAGCGGCGCAAAACCCGCACCCGGGGCCAGAAGCTGCGGCGGGATCTCCTACTGCTCCTGCTACTGGCCGTGCTGGGCTGGGTGCTGCTGGACTTCCCCTGCTTCACCCGGAATCAGGCCTTTTCCGCCCTGGAGGACCGCAATTTCTACGGCAGCGGCCAGGTGCTCCGCACGCTGGAGGGGAATTACGGCCATCAGTACCGCATCACCCGCGCGGGGGACTGCTACGCCTGGGAACAGGTGTGGCCGGTGCTTTTCTCCCGCGTCCTGTGGCAGCCGGGACGGATGGAGATTATTCCCGATGACCCCGAGGCTCCTCTCGTCGCCCTGCCGGTGGACCCGGATTTTCTCCCCGGAGTGGTGGCGGTGGTGAGCCACGACGCCTCCATTGTAAAGATAGAAGTCACGTACCCCGCTCTCTGCCGCCCCGGCGGGCCCGAGGGCTGGCAGAAGGTGACCCTCTCCTCCGCCGACTGCGTGAACAACTGTTTCCTCCTCCGGGCAACCGAGGAGGAGGCCGCCCTTCTGGACCACCAGGCCACAGACGCACTCTCCCTCACCGGCTATGACGCCGATGGTGCGGTGGTCTGGCGCTCTCCCCAGCCCGACTGGTCTCTGTACGGATGGAATTGAGGTGAAAGCCATGGCGCTCTTTGTACTGGAACGATACTGCGATGCGGTGTGCGCCCACATCCGCTCCAAGGCGGGGCGGCGGGAGACCTACCGGGAGCTGCGGGACCATCTGGACGACCACGTCCAGGCCCTCACCGACCGGGGCGTCCCCCTGGACACGGCCCGGGAGCGGGCGGTGGCCGCCATGGGCGATCCGGCGGAGGTGGGCAAGGCCCTGGACAAGCTCTACCCCTACTGTCCCCCGGCCCTCCCAACCGCCTGCACGGTGTTGACGGTGGCGGTGCTACTGGCCGCCTGGGGGCTCCAGAGCCGGGACGAACGGCTGCCGGAGCGCTTTTTCTGGCCGGACTACCGCAGCGACAGCCAGGAGGAGGTCCTTCTGTCCACCGGCACCGCCCGGGGCGGCGGGAAGCTGGGTCCCTACACCTTCACCCCCGCCGGGACGGCAGAGCTGGTGGAGCTGCCCGACGC
>DYBS01000011.1:0-15352 GCA_019418525.1 Clostridiales bacterium | reverse complement strand
GTCCGGGAGGACGGCACGCCTCTGGCCCAGCTGCGGGTGCCCCTCACCATCACTTGGTCCCAGCCCTGGCTGGATGAGCCGGATCTGTATGGCAACGAGCCCTTTGCCGTGGAGGGAGAGCCGGACGCCTATGGCTACTGGAGCGTGGACGCGCTCACCCCCCGGTCTGCCACCGGCGAGCTGATTTTCCGGGTGGAGGAGGATTTTCAGAGCGATACCCTTCGCATCCATGACCAGACCGGCAACACCCTTCGGTTTTCCGTCGTTCTGCCCCGGGAGGTGACGCAATCATGAAGTACCGCCTGCGTATCCTGAAAGCCTGGGGCCCCGCCGTCCTCTCCGCCCTGCTGCTGGTGCTTTCCCTCTTTCTCCTGTGGGCGGTGACGGACTTTCCCCTCCCACGGGAAGCCACCCTCCGCCGTCTGGAGGACCAGGCCCTCCTCCCCCACGGGAGCACTCTGGCCTCCGGCTCTGTGGAGCTGGAGCCCTTTGCCCAAAAAACGCCCCGCTTCACCTGGACCCTCCGGGGGGACGGGGAACAGACCTGGGTGCTGCTCACCGAATCCTTCGGCCCTCTGCGCCGTCCTTATCCCAGCTACGGCTATCGCTCGGTCCAGGCCAAATCCACCCCCTTCTGGGGAGATCTGCTGGAACTCCAGTCGTTTTCCGTCTTTTCCTCCATCTCCGACGGGGCCCCGGTGACCGACTGGGCCACCCAGTTCTGCCTCCTGGCCTATACCGCCGATCCGGCGGTGGCCCGGGTGGAGGCCCTGGCGGGCTGGCAGGAGGAGCCCGGGAAAACCGACGGTCTAGCTGTCGGAACACTGACCCCATCAGAGGATGGTGAGGGCGTCTGGACCGGCCTCATCACTCAGAACCCCAGCCCCGGCGGCTCTCTGGTGTGGCGACTGCGGGCCTACGACGAAGCCGGGAACCTCCTCTATGAGGACTGCTCCGACCCGGAGCGCTTTCTTTCACTACCTTAAAAAAAGAAACACCCGCCCCGGAAGAATGTTCTTCCAGGGCGGGCATTTTTCGCATATGGGTGGAACTCAGCCGGGGAGCCGCTCCACCATGGCTCCGATGTAGTCGCTGTCGATGACCTTGAACCGGTCCTCGGGGGGATAGAGGGCGCCGCCGTAGTAGATGGCCCGGTTGTTGGCCACGGAGGTGTCCATCTGGGTCCGGTGGGCGGCCAGGTGGATCTGGTCACAGCCGGTCTCCGCGATGATGCGGTCCATGTTGCGGGCGGTGATGCCCGCGCCGGGGAGGATCTGGATGCGGCCGGCGGCGTACTCGATCATGTCGCGCACGGTCTGGGTGCCCTGGGACACGTCGGGCTCCTGGCCGCTGGTGAGGACACGGGTGATCTTCAGCTCGATGAGGGCGTCCAGCACGCTCTTCCAGTCGGGCACCACGTCGATGGCCCGGTGGAACACGGTCTCCTTGCCCTCAGCCTGGGCCATCTCGGCCAGGATGCGGGTGCGCTCCAGATCCAGGGTGCCGTCCTGATGGAGGAAACCGAACACCAGGCCGTCGCTGCCGTTGGCCAGAAGCTGCTTGGCGTCCTCGATGGCGGTGGCAAACTCCGCCTCCGTGTAGCAGAAGCCGCCCTCCCGAGGCCGTACCATGGTCATGATCTTCATACCGGTCTCCCGTTTGGCCACCACCAGCTCACCAATCGTAGGCGTGAGGCCGCCATGGAAGAGGTTACTGTTGAGTTCGACGCGATGAGCGCCGGCCTTGTGGGCTTGGATGACATCGTCCGCGCTACCGCAACAGACTTCCAGGATCACGCTGCTCATTTTTATCATCACCTTAAAAATTTAGTTTCTTTGGGCACTTTAATTATAATATTTTTTGTGCCATATGTCAATAAATACTTGCATTTGGCCGGAAGATTGAGTATAATATAGAACACAGGCAGCAAGCCACGTCCCCTTTTTATTATCTTTACCTTAAAAAGTGATGGAGGGAATCTCTGTGGTCTCAGGAAAAAAGGTGGATCGTGCCCTGATGCGCCGAAATAACACCCGTTTGGTCCTATCTGCCATCCGCCAGGCCGGCGAGATGTCCAGGGCCCAGGCCGCGGAGGCCACAGGTATGAGCATCGTCACCGTGGGCCGGATCGCCGATGAGCTGATGACGTGCGGTGTCCTGCGTGAGCAGGAGAAGGAGAGCGGCGCCCAGGTGGGACGTCCTCCAAAGGTCCTTTCTCTGGAGCACACCAATCTGCGGTGTGCCAGCGCCTATCTGGGCCGTGGGGAGCTTTATCTGGGTCTGGTGGACCCGGGCGGCACCCTGCTGGATGAGGAACACCACCGTTTTCCGGATCACGAGGAGTTTCTGGCCCAGCCGGTGCTGCACTGGATGGCCGGACACCTGGAGCATTTCCTGGCCCGCCACGCGGCGGACGGCATGCGCTCCACCGTGGGTGTGGTGGTCCCCGGCATTGTGGATATCCAGCGGGGTGTGCTTCAGTTCTCCGCCAACCTCCGCTGGCGGGACGTGCCGGTGGTCGCTTATTTAAAGGAGCGGATGCCGCAGTACACGTTTCTTCTGGAAAACGACACCAAGGCCATGGCTCTGGCCGAGCAGAACTTCGGCCCCTGCGCCGGCTGCCGGAATATGGTGGCCCTGAGCATCGGCGACGGCATCGGCGCGGCCATGATCCTCAACGGTGAGATCTACCGGGGCGTGAACAACATGGCCGGCGAGATCGGCCACATCATCCTCAACCCCGCCGGTAAGATCTGCGAATGCGGCAAGGTGGGCTGCCTTCAGACCCACCTCTCCCAGCGTACCATCCTGGCCGAGGCCCGCAGCGTCTACCCCGATATTACTCTGGCGGGTCTGTTTGACTACTTTCAGCAGGGCGACCCCTTTGCGGTGGCCCTGATCGGGCAGGTGGTGGACTACACCGCCATTGCCATCAACCTTCTGGCCAATACCTACGCGCCGGAGGTCGTGCTCCTGTGCGGCAGTATGCTGCGGCAGCACCCGGTGTTCGCCACCTTGGTGGAGCGGAATTACCGCGGCAAGATCAATGAGTACATGCAAAATACCTTCCAGCTCCGCTTCGAGCGTTTCGGTGTGGACGGCCACCTGATGGGCGGCGCCGCGCTGGCCCTGCGCCAGGTGCTGGAGCAGCTGTGCGGCTAGCGCACTTAATCTTAAAAATCGAGAAACTGGTCAAAGGCGACCTGCGAGATGAGGTGATAGAGTCTTCTTTTTCCCGTCCCACCACGAACTTTGAAAGTGAGGTAAACGAAATGATGAAGAAACGAATTCCTGCCCTGATGCTGGCCACCGCCATCGCCTTCTCCGTCGCCGGCTGCTCCGGCGGCAACGAGCCCGCCACCGGCTCCGCTGCTCCCTCCGACTCCGGCAACGCCGCCACCACCGCCACCGCGCCGGACAAGGATCTGGTCATCGCGTTCAACACCGATATCCAGAGCATGGACCCCCACAACACCACCGACACCCTGTCCATCACCGTCAGCCGCACCATGTACGAGTCCCTGGTGACCTTTGACGAGAACCAGAATGTCGTGCCCCTGCTGGCTGAGAGCTACACCCCTGAGGACGACAACCTGACCTACACTTTCAAGCTGCGCCAGGGTGTCAAGTTCCACGATGGCACTGACTTCAACGCCGACGCCGTCATCGCCAACTATGAGCGCTGCCTGGCCGACACCACCCTGCGCCAGAACAGCCGTGTGGCTAAGTGGGAGTCCTGCACCAAGGTGGACGACTACACCGTGGCCATCAAGCTGAAGGAGCCCAACTCCTCCTTCATCAACCAGTTCACTCAGTTCCAGATCGTCAGCCCCAAGGCTCTCGAGGAGGGTCTGGACCTGAATAAGAATGAGGCCGGCACCGGTCAGTACACCTTTAAGGAGCACACCGAGGGCGATCACGTCACCGTGGTTCCCTATGCCGACTACTGGGGCACCAAGGCCACGGTGGACAGCCTGACCTTCCGCGCCGTGCCTGAGGACGGCAGCCGCGTGGCCATGCTGCAGACCGGCGAGGCCGACTACATCTACCCCATGCCCACTGTCCAGGCCGAGCAGGTGGACGGCACCGATAACATCTCTGTGGGCGCCGTGGCCTCCAACATCATGCGCTATGTGACCCTGAACACCAACCTGCCGGAGCTGTCCGACAAGCGGGTGCGCCAGGCCATGAACTACGCCATCGACAAGGAAGCCTATGCCCAGGTGGTCTTCAGCGGCTACTGTGAGGAGGTCCTTTCCTGCTACCCCTCCACTGTGTCCTACTACTCCGAGCAGACTCCCTACACCTATGACCTGGAGAAGGCCAAGTCCCTGATGGAGGAGGCCGGCTACGGCGACGGCTTCTCCCTGACCCTGTGGGGCGACAACATCTCCGCCGAGCAGACCGGCATGCAGTTCATCATGCAGCAGCTGGCCCAGATCGGCATCACCGTGGAAGTTCTGCCCATGGAGCCCAGCACCCTGAGCGACATGATCTATGTGGATGAGGACCAGGCCGAGATCAACATGTGGTACGTCAACTGGTCTGCCAGCTCCTTCGACGCCGACGGTTCCATGCGCTCCATCCTGTACAGCGACATGGTGCCCCCCAAGAGCGCCAACACCGCCTACTTCCGCAACGCTGAGTTCGACTCTCTGCTGGATCAGGCCATCAAGACCAGCGATCCCGAGCAGCTGACCGACCTCTATGCGCAGGCTCAGGCCATTGTCTGGGACGAGGCCCCCTGGCTGTTCCTGGGCAACGATGAGCTGGTCTATGGCCAGAAGACCTACGTCAGCGGTATCGTCCTCAACCCCGACGGCTCTGTGGACGTGACCAACGCTACTCTCGCCTAATAAGTCTGTCAACTTAGCTCAGTAATCCGGCTCCAGCCGGAGATGGGGTCTGGCAGCGGCGATGCTGCTGCCAGACCTTTCTATATAATCAACCGCAAAGGAGGCAACGCATTTGGGCCGCTACTTTATCAAGCGGGTGCTCAGCACGATCCCCTTGCTGCTGGTCATCTCGATTTTGATTTTTGCCTTTATCCACATGATCCCCGGCGACCCCGTCCGTAAAATGCTCCCCAAAGAGGCCACTCAGGAGGAGTACGAACAGCTGAAGGAGGAGCTGGGCTTCAACGATCCCCTGCCGGTACAGTACATCAACTACATGAAGGGCATTTTCCATGGTGACTTCGGCGAGTCCTACAAGAACGGTCTGCCCATCAGCGAGATCTTCCCCGCCCGTCTGAAGGCCACCCTGACCCTGACGCTGTGGGCTATCCTGTGGTCAGTGGTCCTGGGTACCCTCATCGGCATTATATCCGCCGTCAAACGAGGAAAATTCCTGGACTACGCCGGCATGGTCATTGCCACGTCGGGTATCTCGGTGCCCTCCTTCTGGCTGGGCCTTATGCTCATCCAGATCTTCTCGGTCAAACTGGGGTGGCTCCCCACCGGACAGCTGGATAGCTGGAAGGGCTACATTCTGCCCTCCATCACCATGGGCTGCTCCATCATGGGTACCCTGGCCCGCTACTCCCGCTCCTCCATGCTGGAGACCATGCAGGAGGACTATGTCCGCACCGCCCGGGCCAAGGGCCAGCGGGAGTCCCTGGTGGTCCTGCGCCACGCCTTCCGCAACTCCCTGGTGCAGGTGGTCACCGTGGTGGGCCTGCAGATCGGCGGCCTGCTGGCCGGCTCCGTGCTGGTGGAGACCGTGTTCTCCATCCCCGGTCTGGGCCGTCTGATGGTGGACTCCATCAACTTCCGTGATTACAAGGTCATCCAGGCCCTGCTCATGTTCTTTGCTGTGGAGTACATCGTCATCAACCTGATCGTGGATCTGCTTTATGGCGTCCTGAACCCCAAGATCCGCTACGACTAAAGGAAAGGAGGCCGTCTGTATGTCTGAAAATACCCATTCCGTTACCCCCAACCCCAACGAATTCATGGACGACCCCGTGCTCCAGAATCGCAGCCGGACCCGGGAGTTCTTCAAGAAATTCTTCCAGCGCAAGACCGCCGTGGTGGCCGGATGCTTCATCCTGTTCCTCATCATCATCGCCATCATCGGTCCCTCCATCGCCCCCTATGACCCCTCTGCCTACGATTATAGCGCCATCCGCTCCGGCCCCACCGCCCAGCACATCATGGGCACCGACGAGTTCGGACGCGACGTGTTCAGCCGCCTGCTGGCCGGCGCCCGGCTGTCCCTGGGCTCCGCCCTGGCCGCCGTCATCGTGGGCGCCGCCCTGGGCACCATCCTGGGCATCCTGGCCGGCTACTACGGCGGCATCCTGGAGGCCCTCGTCATGCGCAGCAGTGACGTTCTGTTCGCCATGCCCGACATCCTGCTGTGTATCGCTATCGTGGCCATCATCGGCCCGGGCCTCATCAACGTCATTATCGCCGTGACGGTATTCACCATACCGTCCTTCGCCCGTATCATGCGCAGCGCCACCCTCACCGTGAAGGAGAGCCTTTACGTGGAGGTAGCCCGGTCCCTGGGCTGCCCGGACAGCCGTATCCTCTTCAAGCACATTTTCCCCGGCACTGTGCAGTCCATGATCGTCAACTTCACCATGCGCTTCGGCTCGGCTATTCTGGCCGCCTCCTCCCTGAGTTTCCTGGGCTTCGGCGCCGACGTGTCCGCGCCGGAGTGGGGCGCCATGCTGTCTTCGGGCCGTAACTACATCGGCGTGGCCGACCACCTGATCCTGTTCCCCGGCCTGATCATTTTCCTCACCGTGCTGGCCTTCAACCTCTTCGGCGACGGCCTGCGCGACACCCTGGACCCCAAGGTCAAGTAAGGAGGCGGACGGAATGACTGAGCAAGTATTGCTGGATGTGCGCAACCTGCGCACCGAATTCAAAACCGGCAGGAAGCAGAGCGTCACCGCCGTCAACGGTGTCAGCTTCCAGGTCCGCTCCGGCGAGATCGTGGGTCTGGTGGGCGAGTCCGGCTGCGGCAAGTCCGTGACGAGCCTTTCCATCATGCAGCTCTTCCGCAACACCAACGGCCGCGTCACCAACGGCCAGGTGTTTTTGAAGGGTAAGGACCTGCTGAAGTGCTCCGAGAAGGAGATGCGCGCCATCCGGGGCAAGGAGATCTCCATGATCTTCCAGGAGCCCATGAGCTCCCTGAATCCCTCCATGCGCATCGACGCCCAGCTCATCGAGGCCATCCGGCTCCACACCGACCTGGACAAGAAGGCGGCCCGGGAGCACGCGCTGGACATGCTGGGCCGTGTCGGTATCGCCAACCCCGCCATGGTGCTGCGCAGCTTCCCCCACCAGCTCTCCGGCGGCATGAGCCAGCGCGTGATGATCGCCATGGCCATGTGCTGTGACCCCACCGTCCTCATCGCCGATGAGCCCACCACCGCTCTGGACGTGACCATTCAGGCCCAGATCCTCCAGCTCATGCGGAAAATCCAAAAGGAGAACAACACCGGTATTCTCCTCATCACCCACGACCTGGGCGTGGTGGCCGAGATGTGCAGCCGGGTCATCGTCATGTACGCCGGGCGCATCGTGGAGGAGGCCCCCGTGGAGGAGCTCTTCGCCTGCCCCAAGCACCCCTACACTCAGGGCCTCATCGCATCGGTCCCCAAGCTGGGCTCCGGCGTGACCAGCCTGCCCTCCATCCCCGGCAGCGTGCCCGACCTCTCCATGATGCCCGAGGGCTGCAAATTCGCGCCCCGCTGCTCCAAGGCCTGCGACCGCTGCCACAAGGCAGAGCCCGACCTCTTCGATCTGGGCGGCGACCGCAAGAGCCGCTGCTGGCTCCAGGAAGCCGAGCAGATCCAGTCCGATAACAAGGAGGCGACCGGCGTATGACTCCCCTGCTCTCTGTGAAAAACGTGACCAAGACCTTCCCGGCCGGCAAGGGCATGAAGGCCTCCAAGGCCCGGGTCCACGCGGTCAACAACATCTCCTTCGACATCTACCCCGGCGAGACCTTCTCCGTGGTAGGCGAGTCCGGCTGCGGCAAGTCCACCACCGGGCGTCTGGTGGACCACCTGCTGGTCCCCGACTCCGGGGAGATTTGGTTCGACGGCAAGGACATCTCCAAGCTCACCGAGAAGGAGATGCGCCCCCTGCGCAAGGACATCCAGATGATCTTCCAGGACCCTAACGGCTCCCTGAACCCCCGCATGCGGGTGGAAGACCTGGTGGCCGAGCCCCTGCTGGTTCACACCAAGCTGAGCGCCTCCGAGCGCCTGAAGGTGGCCCATGAGCTCCTCCAGATCGTCGGTCTGGGCGCCAAGCACGCCCGCCGCTACCCCCACGAGTTCTCCGGCGGCCAGCGCCAGCGTATCGGCATCGCCCGGGCCCTCACCGTACGGCCCAAGCTCATCATCGCCGACGAGCCCGTGTCCGCTCTGGACGTGTCCATCCAGGCCCAGGTGCTCAACCTGATGCAGAAGCTGCAGCAGGACTACGACCTCACCTATCTCTTCATTTCCCACGACCTGAGCGTGGTGGAGATGATCTCCGACCGGATTGCGGTCATGTATCTGGGCTCCATTGTGGAGCTGGCCCCCAAGAAGGAGCTGTACGGCAACCCCAAGCACCCCTATACCAAGGCGTTGTTGTCCGCTGTGCCCATCCCCGACCCCACTGCCAACCGGGAGCACGAGCTGCTGCAGGGCGACATCCCCAGCACCATCAACCTGCCCGTGGGCTGCCCCTTCCAGACCCGCTGCCCTCGCTGCACCGAGGCATGCAAGCAAAAGCCCATTGAGCCCAAGGACCTGGGAGGCGGCCATATCGTCTCCTGTATCCACATCGACGACTAAGGAGGCCGCCTCATGGCTTATACCTTTGACCGCGCGGCCTATGAGCGCCGCACCGCCTGGTACACCCAGGCCCGTTTCGGCATGTTCCTCCACTGGGGGCTGTACGCCATCCCCGCCCGGGGCGAGTGGGTGCGCAGTTATGAGAACATCCCCAGCGACGTGTATGACCAGTACGCCAAGGAGTTTAATCCCCGGGACTGCGACATGCACGCCTGGATGGAGGCCGCGCGGGACGCCGGCATGAAGTATGCCGTCCTCACCGCCAAGCACCACGACGGTTTCTGCCTCTACGACAGCGCCTACACCGATTTCAAGTCCACCAACACCCCCGCCGGGCGGGACTTCGTCCGGGAGTTCCTGGACGCCGCCCGGGACTGCGGGCTGCGGGCGGGCCTGTACTTCTCCCTCATCGACTGGCGGCACCCCGACTTCCCCCACTACGGGGACCGGTACCACCCCATGCGGGACAACCCCGCCTACGGCAACGAGAATCGGAACTTTGACCGCTATCTGGAGTACCTCCACAACCAGGTCCGGGAGCTGTGCACCAACTACGGCAAGCTGGATCTCTTGTGGTTCGACTTCTCCTACGACCACCTGCGCGGCGACGCCTGGAAGGCCACGGAGCTCATGGAGATGGTCCGCTCCCTCCAGCCCGATGTCATCATCGACAACCGCCTGGAGGTGAGCGGCGAGGGCTTCGGCTCCCTGGCCGCCTGCAAGCCCACTCCCTTCCACGGCGATTTTGTGAGCCCCGAGCAGATCATCCCGCCCCGAGGCCTGGTGGACGCCGAGGGCAAGCCCCTGGTGTGGGAGTGCAACTGCACCATGAACAACCACTGGGGCTACTGCGCCACCGACCACTTCTACAAGCCCGCCTCCATGCTCATCAAGAAGCTGGTGGAGTGCGTGTCCAAGGGCGGCAACCTCCTTCTGAACGTGGGTCCCGACGCCGAGGGGCGCTTCCCCAAGGAGTCCAAGGCCATTTTGAAGGAGATCGGCGCGTGGATGAAGGAGAACAGCGAGAGCATCTACGGCTGCGGTGCCGCCGGCATCGAGAAGCCCGACTTCGGCCGGGTGACCCGGAAGGGCAACTCCCTCTACTTCCACCTCTTCGAGAACACCATCGGCCCCATCCCCCTCTTCGGGGTGGAAAAGGAGCGCATCGACTGCATCCGCCGGGTCGCCGACGGCAGCGAGGTGCCCCTCTCCACCAGCTGGGTCCACAGCGACTACCCGGACCTGGCCTTTGCCGACCTGGGCCCCGATCCGGTGCTGCCCGACTCCACCGACACGGTGCTGGAGGTCCGGCTCAAACCTTGACAGGAAACCCCGGCCGCTTCTTTTGGAAGCCGCCGGGGCTTTTGTCTGATTTCCTAAAAGGAGGCTGTCCATGCTTTTACTCAAAAACGCAGATGTCTACGCCCCCGAGCACCTGGGGCTGCGGGACCTCTTCCTCTGCTCCGGCCAGATCCAGGCCATGGCCCCCCATCTGGAGGTGGGCCTGGAGGGCGTGGAGGTGGTGGACTGCCGCGGTCTGCGGCTGGTGCCCGGCTTCCTGGACCAGCACGTCCACATCACCGGCGGCGGCGGCGAGGGTGGCTTCCACACCCGGGCCCCCGAGGCCACCCTCACGGCTCTCACCACCCAGGGCATCACTACCGTGGTGGGGCTGCTGGGTACCGACGGATACACCCGCTCGGTGGAAAACCTGGTGGCCAAGACCAAGGCCCTGCGGCAGGAGGGCATTAGCGCCTACTGCTGCACCGGCTCCTACGCCATTCCCTCCACCACCCTGACCGGAAGTGTGGAAAAGGACATCGTCTTCGTGGAAGAGGTGCTGGGTGTGAAAGCCGCCATCTCCGACCACCGGGATTCCGCCCCTTCGGACGAGGCCTTCTTTCACCTCCTGGCCCAGGCCCGCACCGCCGGCATGATTGGCGGCAAGGCAGGCATCGCTGTGCTCCACATAGGGGACGGCCGGGACGGCCTGGGCAAGCTCTTCCGAGCTCTGGAGCAGACCGACATCCCCATCAAGACCATGCGCCCCACCCACCTCAACCGCAACCCCCGGCTGCTGGAAGAAGGCCTGCGGTGGGCCTCCCTGGGGGGCTATATTGACTGGACCTGCGGCATGAGCGTGGAAAACCGGCCCGCCGCCGTCCTCCGCCGGGCCAAGGATCAGGGCATCCCCACGGAGCGGATGACGGTCAGCTCTGACGGCTACGGCAGCTGGTCCCGCTACGACGAGCAGGGCCGCCTGGTCAAAATGGGCGTGTCCACCGTGGCCGCGCTCCACCAGGAGTTGAAGGTCCTGGTAAACGAATACTCCTTTTCTCTGGAGGAGGCCCTCCCCTTTGTCACCTCCCAGGTGGCCGACGGCCTGGAGCTGCCCCAAAAGGGACATATCCGGGTGGGCGGCGACGCCGACCTGCTGCTGCTGGACGAACAGCTGAACCTAGAGCTGGTGGTGGCCATGGGCCGCATCATGGTGCGCAGCGGCGTTCCCCTGGTGAAGGGCCCTTATGAGAATTGAATCGGCAAAAGAAAGGCAACCCCTCAAAAACAGAGTTTTGGGGGGTTGCCTTTTCTTGTATCCTATGGTATGCTCATGGAACGGCAGGAGAATTCCTAGCCAATTCATCGGAAAAAGGAGGGAAAACAGGTGGACTTATGCGGTCGAAGTACGAAAACGGGCAGTGATATCCCCTCACGGGAACTGAGCGGCCGCTTCCGCCCGCTTTCCCGTTAAGGGCCTTTGTAGGCCCACTCTGGATATCGCCGCAGAAGGGCGGCCGGGGCACAGCTCCGGGCGCTCCGCTGCGGCATGTCTGTTTGGTGACTTCCTCGCTGTGAAACACAAAGAACAGGAGGAATATCCATGGATCAGAAGAATTTGTTTGAGCAGCTCCAGGCTCTTCTGGAGCGCAAAGACCTCTACGCCCTGCGCAAGGAGCTGCTGGAGGTCAACGAGGTGGATCTGGCGGAGTTTCTGGAGACGCTGACCCCGGAGCAGACCACCGTGGTCTTCCGCACCCTGCCCAAGGAGCTGGCGGCGGAGGTCTTTTCCAACCTCTCCCCCGAGGGACAGCAGGTCATCGTCCGCTCGGCCACCGATCAGGAGCTCTCCGCCATCGTGGAGGAGCTCTATGTGGACGACGCAGTGGATCTGCTGGAAGAACTGCCCGCCAATGTGGTCAAGCGGCTGCTGAAAAACGCCCGGCCCGAGACCCGGCAGCTCCTCAACCAGTTTCTCCACTACCCGGAGCACTCGGTGGGCAGCATCATGACCGCCGAATTCACCGATCTGAAGCAGAATATGACGGTGGCCCAGGCCATCGCCCACATCCGCCGCACCGGCGCGGACTCGGAGAGCATCTACACCTGCTATGTCACCGACCAGCAGCGGCGGCTGGAGGGGGTGCTCACCATCAAGGAGCTGCTGCTGGCCCCCGATGACGCCCGCGTCGCCGACCTGATGGAGCGGGGCGTCATCACCGCCGAGACCACCGAGGACCAGGAGGAAGCGGTGGCCCGGCTGATGAAGTACGACTTCCTCTCCCTCCCCGTGGTGGACAACGAGGGCCGTCTGGTGGGCATCGTCACGGTGGACGACGGCATGGACGTCATGGAAGAAGAGGCCACCGAGGACTTTGAGAAGATGGCCGCCATGGCGCCCTCAGAGAAGCCCTACCTCAAGACCGGCGTGTTCACCCTGGCCAAGCACCGCATCGTGTGGCTGCTGGTGCTGATGATCTCCGGCATGATCACCGGCGGCATCCTGGGCCGGTATGAGGCGGCCTTTGCCGCCATGCCCCTGCTGGTCACCTTTATCCCCATGCTCACCGACACCGGCGGAAATGCCGGCAGCCAGAGCAGCACCCTCATCATCCGCGGCATGGCGGTGGGCGAGATCCGCCTGCGGGATTTTGTCCGGGTGTTCTGGAAGGAGCTGCGGGTGAGCCTGCTGGTCGGGGCCGTGTTGAGCGCGGTGAACTTCGTACGCCTGCTCCTCACCTACCCCGGCCAGACCGCCATGGCCCTCACGGTGGCTCTGGCCCTCTTCGTGACGGTGCTGCTGGCCAAGACGGTGGGCGGCGTGCTGCCCATGGCCGCCAAGCTCTTCCACGCCGACCCGGCTATCATGGCCGCCCCCCTCATCACCACCATTGTGGACGCCATCTCTCTGGTGGTCTACTTCAACATCGCCACTCTGCTCCTCCCCATCTGAGCAAACACCCCGGCGCGGCCCATGGGCCGCGCCGGGGTGTTTTTACAGCTCTTCGCCGTTGGTGGCGATCACCTTCTGATACCAGTAGAAGGAGTCCTTCCGCGCCCGGGACAGGTCTCCGGTGCCGTCGTCGAACTTATTGACATAGATGAAGCCGTAGCGCTTGGCCATTTCGCCGGTGGAGGCGGACACCAGGTCGATGCAGCCCCAGGGCGTATAGCCCATCAGGTCCACCCCGTCCTCCTCGATGGCCCGCTTCATCTGCCGGATGTGGGCGCGCAGGTAGTCGATGCGGTAGCTGTCATGGATCTTGCCGTCGGGCCCCTTCTCGTCCCGGGCGCCCAGGCCGTTCTCCACCACCATCATGGGGATGCGGTAGCGGTCGTAGATCTCGTTAAGGGCGTAGCGCAGGCCCTGGGGGTCGATCTGCCAGCCCCAGTCGGAGGCCTCCAGATAGGGGTTTTTCAGGCCGCTGAAGATATTGCCGTCGCTCTCGGCGGCGTCGTCGGCCACCCCCACGCAGTTGGACATATAGTAGGAGAAGGTGTAGAAGTCCACCGTGCCCTCCTTCAGCACCTCCCGGTCGCCGGGCTCCATACGGATGTCCAGGCCGTGCCGCTCCCAGAATTTTTGGGCGTAGTAGGGGTACTCCCCCCGGACCTGCACATCGGAGCAGTACCAGTTCATATTGCGCATCCGGTGCTGGGCCTCCAGAATGTCGTCGGGGCGGCAGGTGTAGGGGTAGGAGGTGATGAAACAGATCATGTTGCCCAGCTTGAACTGGGGGTAGTGCTCGTGGGCGTACTTCACCACCCGGGCGGAGGCCACGAACTGGTGGTGGAGGGCCTGATAGCGCGCCTGCATGGCGTCGGGCACCTCCGTGACCGGACCGGTGTAGCCCCGCACCGTGCCGGTGGAGAGGACGCTGCCCAGGGCGGTGGTGCCGGAGTTGATCTCGTTGAAGGTGATCCAGTATTTTACCTTGTGCTGGTAGCGCGCAAAGACCACCTTGCAGTACTTCTCAAAGAGGGCGATACAGGCTCTCCCCTCCCAGCCGTTGTACTTCTCCACCAGGGCATAGGGCATCTCATAGTGGGAGAGGGTCACCAGGGGCTCGATGTGGTGGGCCAGGCAGCAGTCGAACACCTTGTCGTAGAAGGCCAGACCCGCCTCATTGGGCGTCTCCTCCTCCCCGGTGGGGAAGATGCGGGTCCAGTTGATGGACAGGCGGAAGCAGTTGAACCCCATCTCGGCGAAGAGGGCGATATCCTCCTCGTAGCGGTGATAGAAGTCGATGGCCTCGTGGCTGGGGTAGAGGGTCCCGGGCTCCAGCGTGGCGGTGATGCGCTTAGGCACAGCGTGGGAGCCGTTGGTACACATATCGGGGACCGAGGGGCCCTTGCCGTCCACGTCCCACGCGCCCTCGAACTGGTTGGCGGCGGTGGCGCCGCCCCACAGAAAGTCTTTGGGAAAAGGCATGTCCATTCCTCCTTACGGTTGTCCCTGCCATTGTACCAGAAAGCGAGTCCGGACGCCAGAAAAAATCCGGCCCGGCGGAGGATCTCCGCCGGGCCGGACACAGGGGATTTTGCTTAGAACACGGGCACCACAGCGCCGTCATAGGTCTCCTCCATGAAGGTCTTGACCTCGTCGCTGCACAGGGCCTCGGCCAGCGCCTGGATGGCGGGATCGTTCTCCCGGCCCTCCTTGACGGCCAGCACGTTCACATAGGCCTTGGCGGCCTCGCCGTCGGCGGACTCCACGGCCAGGGCGTCGGACACCTTCAGGCCGGCGTCGATGGCGTAGTTGCCGTTGATGACGGCCATGTCCACATCACCCAGCCGCACGGGCAGCTGGCTGGCCTCCAGCTCCACAATGTCCAGGTTCTTGGGGTTCTCGGCGATGTCGGCCTTGGTGGCGGTGAGGCCGGCGTCCTCCTTCAGGGTGATGAGACCCTCCTGCTGGAGGAGCAGCAGGGCGCGGCCCTCGTTGGTGGCATCATTGGGCACAGCGATCTGGGCACCGTCGGCCAGCGCGTCGATGGAGCTGGTCTTGCCGGCGTAGAGACCGAAGGGCTCGTAGTGGACCTCAGCGGCGCTGACCAGGTGGGTGCCGTTGCTCTCGTTGAACTCGTTCATGTAGGTGATGTGCTGGAAGTAGTTGGCGTCCAGCTCCCCGTTCTCCACGGCGGTGTTGGGCTGGATGTAGTCGTTGAACTCCACGATGTCCAGGGTGATGCCCTGCTCAGCCAGGATGTCCTTCACCACCTCCAGGATCTCGGCGTGGGGGGCGGGAGAGGCGCCCACCTTCAGGGT
>DYBS01000109.1:3721-7292 GCA_019418525.1 Clostridiales bacterium | reverse complement strand
GACCGCGGGCAACCTCACCGGCAACTATGTGGGCTGCCGCACCGACCAGCCCCTGTGCCCCCAGGGGGTGGCCGAGCTGGAGGCCCTCCCCCGCTGCACGGCGGACCGGCTCTACGTGAGCCCCATGCTCCGCTGCCGCCAGACCGCCGCCATCCTCTTCCCGGGGCTGGAACCCGTTGTGGTAGAGGACTTCCGGGAGTGCGACTTCGGGGCCTTTGAAAACCGGAATTTTCACGACCTGGAGCACGACAAGGCCTACCGCGCCTGGGTGGAAGGCAACTGCGCCGGGCCCATCCCTGGCGGGGAGCACCCCGACCAGTTCATGGCGCGCTGCCGCGCTGCCTTCGCCCCCCTGCTGGAGCGCCCGGCGGAGGGCGTCACCGCCCTGGTGGTCCACGGCGGCACCATCATGGCCATCCTCTCCGGCTTCGCCAAACCGGAGCGCCCCTACTTCTCCTACCAGGTGAAAAACGGCCGGGGCTACCGGTGCACGCTGGAGGGTGGCTTCCTCACCGATGTGAAAATGCTCTGAACCCGTCTGGCAAAACTCTTTAGAAGATAGACGAAATCCCGCGTTTTGTCGCCCTTATAATTGTGTAGTTCTGCCAAATCACGCCCTCATTTTCTGGTGAAACGTCTGAAAAAAATTTTCAAGACACTCCATTGTTGACAAACTATAAACAAGTCTGGTATGCTTTCAGCAGACAGCTTGGGTTGTTACTGATTACAGGCAAAACCAAGCCTCGAACGGTGTTCACCCACCCATTTTAGGATGTGGGTGCATATTTCGAGGCTTGGTTTTTTTATCTCTGTTTTGCCGCATGGAGGTGAGCGGGATGTCCTATCTGGTGCTGAAAACCATCAACAACAACATCGTCAGCTGCGTGGACGCCCAGGGCAAGGAGCTCATCATCATGGGCCGGGGCCTGGGCTTTGGAGTGAAGAGCGGCGCCCGACTGGGCGAGGACCGGGTGGAGAAGGTCTTTCGCATGGAGGACCCCACCGAGGTCAGCCGCCTGAAGAACCTGTTCGCCTCCCTCCCCGCCGACCAGATCCGCCTGTGCGCTACCATCATCGACTATGCCAAGGAGACCCTGCGCAAGGAACTCAGCGATGGCATCTACTACACCCTCACCGACCATGTCAGCTTCACCCTCCAGCGGGTCCGCAAGGGTATGCACTTCTCCAACGCCCTCCACACGGAGGTGCGCATCTTCTACCCCCAGGAGTACGCCGTGGGCCTCCACGCCCTGGACCTCATCGAGCAGCAGATGAAGGTGCGCCTGCCCGAGGACGAGGCCGCCACCATCGCTCTGCACATCGTCAACGCCGAGTACTCCACCTCCATCAGCGTCACCATGCACACTGTGCAGGCCATGCACGACCTGGTGCGGCTGCTGGAGCAGTGGGAGGGGTTGCAGGTGGACCGGAGCTCCCTCTACTTCGATGAACTCATCGTCCATTTGAAGTTCGTCGCTCTCAGCGCCTTTTCCGGCCGGCCGGATACCAGCCGGGAGGGTGAGTTCATCAGTCTGGTGCGCAAGCTCTTCCCCGCGGAATACGCCTGCGCCGCCGCCATGATCCAGTATCTGTCCGAGCAAAGCCACTGCCCCATCCCGGAGGAGAGCACCGCCTATCTGTGCGTGCACATCCACCGGGTCACCACACCAAATGCAGAGGAATGAAAGGAGAAAGAAACATGGGTTTTTTGAATAAGCTGTTCGGAGGCGGCTCCTCCGCGATCGAGCTGAAGGCCCCCGTGGCCGGAGAGGCCGTACCGGTGTCCGAGGTGAGCGACCCCACCTTCGGCGACGAGATCCTAGGCAAGGGCATCGCCATCCCCCCCACCGGCAACCAGATCTGCGCCCCCTGTGACGGCACCATTGACATGATGTTTGAGACCGGCCACGCCGTCAGCATGACCGGCACCAACGGAGCCGAGATCCTCATTCACGTGGGTCTGGAGACCGTCACCCTCAAGGGCAAACACTTCACCGTCCACGCCGCCAACGGCGACTCCGTCAAGGCCGGTCAGCTCCTCATCGAGTTCGACCGGGAGGCCATCGCCGCCGAGGGTTTCGACACCATCACCCCCATGGTCATCTGCAATTCCGACAGCTTCAAGGAGGTCAAGACCTACACCGGCTCCACCGTGGCGGTGGGCGACAAGGTCATCGGCCTGGTAAAGTAACTCTGGCACCACAGGGGCGCTGTGGGCCGGCGCTCCTTTGGGGGACGGGCGGGGAACTGTGTGTCACCTCCCCGCTGTCCCTGCATATCGCTCTGAAAAGTAAATAGGAGAGGAGTTTTGTTTCCATGATGCGATTTTTACAAAGACTGGGCAAATCTCTGATGCTCCCCGTGGCGTGCCTCCCCATCGGCGGCCTGCTCATGGGCATCGGATACTGGATCGATCCTGTTGGCTGGGGTGCCAATAACCTGCTCGCCCTGCTGCTCATCAAGTCCGGCGGCATTCTCATCGACAACATGGCCATCCTGTTCGCCCTGGGCGTCGCCATCGGCATGTCCAAGGACCAGGAGGGCACCTCTGCTCTGGCGGCCATCATCTCCTGGCTGACTGTCCAGACCATGTTGGGCGTGGGCGTGGTCCAGCTCATCATCGGCGCTGACGCCACCGTCCCCGCCGCCTTCAGCAAGATCAACAACCAGTTCATCGGCATCCTGTGCGGCCTCATCGCCGCCGCCTGCTACAACCGGTTCTATAAGACGAATATGCCCGACTTCCTGGGCTTCTTCGCCGGACGCCGGTTCGTGCCCATCATGACGGTGATCACCACCCTCATCGTTTGCGTACCCCTCTACTTCGTCTGGCCTGTGGTGTACAACTTCCTGGTGGGCGTGGGCGAGGCCATCCTGGGCCTGGGCCCTGTGGGTGCCGGTATCTACGGCTTCCTCAACCGCCTGCTCATCCCCATTGGCATGCACCACGCCCTCAACAGCGTGTTCTGGTTCGATGTGGCCAACATCTATGACATCGGCAAGTTCTGGGGCACCGTGGATGGCGGCGTGCTGGGCGAGACCGGCCAGTACCTGACCGGCTTCTTCCCCGTGATGATGTTCGGCCTGCCCGGCGCTGCTCTGGCTATGTACCACACCGCCAAGTCCAACAAGAAGAAGATCGCCGCCGGCATCCTGATGTCCGCTGCTCTGTGCTCCTTCTTCACCGGCGTCACCGAGCCCCTGGAGTTCTCCTTCATGTTCCTGGCTCCCGCCCTGTACGTGGTCCACGCCATCCTGACCGGTATCTCCGTGGGCGTGCTGGCCGCTCTGCCCATCCGCGCCGGCTTCAACTTCAGCGCCGGCTTTGTGGATTGGTTCCTGTCCTTCAAGGCCCCCTTCGCCATGAACTCCTGGCTGCTCATCCCCATCGGCCTGGTCGTTGGTGTGATCTACTACGTGGTCTTCCGCGCCCTCATCACTATCTTCGACTTCAAAACCCCCGGCCGTGAGGATGATGACAACTCCGCTGAGATGAACATCGAGCTGGGCAACAGCGACTACGCTGCCATGGCCAAGGCCATCCTGGAGGGCGTGGGCGGCGCCGCCAACG